>NZ_JAIWNX010000039.1 GCF_020217185.1 Asticcacaulis sp. | reverse complement strand
ACGAAAAGAAACGGCGGCAGGGCAACCTGCCGCCGTTTTCTTTTGGGGTCACCGCCGTCGTGCGGTCGGCAGAGGAGACGTCACGAAAGGGGGGGGCAGACAAACAAAAACCGCGCCCGGAGGACCGGACGCGGTTTAAATCATCTGCCGTGGGGCGTGATCTTACTTGATCTTGCCTTCGCGGAATTCGACGTGCTTGCGCACGACCGGATCGTACTTCTTCAGCACGAGCTTTTCGGTCTTGGTGCGGGCGTTCTTCTTGGTGACGTAGAAGAAGCCGGTGTCCGCCGTCGAGTTCAGGCGGATCTTGATGGAGGCGGGCTTAGCCATGGCGGAACCTTAACAAACGGATCGCGACCAACGGAATCTCCAGGCCGCACAAATATTCAGGAGCGCGGAAAATACGCATCCACGCGCGGAAGTCAATGGCCAATATGGCCTTGGTCTTCATTTACTTTTAACAGGCGCGATCATCGCCGCTTACCCTTCTTGGTCTTCGATTTTTCGGTAATGCCCTTCTGGCGCGCTTTGCCCGACTTGGGGCCGCCCTTCGGCCCGCCCGGTCCTTTGCGGCGCAGGGCCGTATCGACGCGCGAGCGCACGCCCAGACGCGGGCGCGGGGCGCTGGGATCGGGCGCTTCGGGCTCGGACAGGGCCTTGAAGACCAGCCCGCCGGTCATCGGCATGGCCTCCAGCAACTGCACCTCGATCTTGCGCCCCAGCGTCCAGCGGCGGTGATGGCGCTCCCCCACCAGCGCGTGGGCCGTGTCGTCATGGATATAGTAGTCATCCACGAAGGACGAGGCGGGGATGATGCCGTCGGCCCCCGTCTCGGTCAGCTTGACGAACAGGCCAAAGCGCGTGACGCCGACGATGCGGCCTTCAAACGTCGCGCCGACCTTGTCCTCAAGGAAGGCGGCCACATAGCGCTCTATGGCCTCGCGTTCGGCCTGCATCGAGCGCCGCTCGGTGGCGGTGATGTGCTCGGCCGTATCGGCCATGGTCTTGACCTCATAGTCAGTCAGACCGTCATCCCCCAGTTTGAGCGCGCGGATCAGGGCGCGGTGCACGATCAGGTCGGCATAACGGCGGATCGGCGAGGTGAAGTGGGCATAGCGGTCGAGATTGAGGCCGAAGTGGCCGAAATTCTCGGCGCTGTAATGGGCCTGCATCTGGGTGCGCAAAACCACCTCATTGATGATTTCGGCGTGCGGCCCGTCTTTCTGGCTGTTCAGCAACTGATTGAAGCGCTCGGTGCGCGGCGGCTCGCCCTTGTTCCACGGCAGGCCGATCGTGGCCAGAAAATCGGCCAGATTGCCGACCTTTTCGAGGCTGGGCTGTTCGTGCACGCGGTAGATCAGCGGCGTCCTGTGCTTTTCAAGCGTCTCGGCGGCGCAGACATTGGCCTGAATCATCATCTCTTCGATGAGCTGATGCGCCTCAAGGCTGACGCGGGCGGTGATGGCCACCACATTGCCCTCGGAATCGAGCTGCACCTTGCGCTCAGGCGAGTTGATGGCCAGAGGCTGACGCTCGCGCCGGCCGCGGCTCAGGCAGGCGTGCGCGGCCCACAGGGGCCTCAGGAGCGTGTCGAGGATCGGCTGCGTCTTGTCGTCGGGCGTGCCGTCGATGGCCGCCTGCGCCTGCTCATAGGAGAGCTTGGCGGCAGAGCGCATCAGGCCGCGCACAAACTGATGGCCGATCTTCTTGCCCTCGGCATTGAAGACCATGCGCACGGCCAGGGTGGCGCGGTTCTCGCCTTCCTGAAGCGAGCACAGGCCCGACGACAGCACGTGCGGCAGCATGGGCTCCACGCGGTCGGGGAAGTAGGTCGAATTGCCCTTTTCGCGGGCGTCACGGTCCAGCGACGAGCCCGATTTGACGTAGTGGGCCACGTCGGCAATGGCCACCCACACGACGTAGCCGCCGGGATTGTTGGCGTCATCATCGGCATGGGCATAGACGGCGTCGTCGTGGTCGCGGGCGTCCTGCGGGTCAATGGTGATCAGGGGCAGGTGGCGCAGGTCCTCGCGCCCTTTGAGGTCCGGGGCCTGCGCGGCCTCGGCCTCGGCTTCGGTCGATGAGTCAAAGCCGACCTTCAGCCCGTGGGCATGGATGGCCATGATCGAGGCGATGCGCGGGCTATCCTCCTTACCGATCACCTCAATGAGTTTGGCGGGCTTGGGGCCATAGCGGTGGTTACCGCCCTGCGGTGCGGCGATCACCACATCGCCGTCTTCGAGGGCGTCGATGGCCCCGGCGACGAGGGTGTAGCTGTCCTTCGACTTGCGATCGACGCTTTCCAGGCGGATGTCGCGCGGGCCCTTGCGCGCCTTACCGATACGCACCACGCCGACCAGCTTGGGCGCGCCCTGATCCAGCACCTTGACGAGGTGGGCGATCCACTCCTCAGAGGTCTGCTCAAAGCGCACATAGATGCGGTCACCGACGGCCGGGGGTGTCTGGGCGATGGCTTTTTTCAGCGGGGCGAGGCGGGCCAGAGGCGGCTTGTGCTTCAGCTTGGGGTCGTCCGACTTGCCCCATTTGACCCACAGATCGCCGTCTATGTCGCGTTCGACGACTTCAGCGACGCCGGTTTCGGGCAGGGCGCCGACGGCCCCGAACGACTTGCGCCCGCTCTTGTTCAGCTTGCCGGAGTCGGCCAGTTGCTTGAGCCTTTGGCGCAGGGCGCGGCGATCTTCGCCCTTGAGGCCAAACTGTTTGGCCAGGGCGCCGACATCCAGCTCACGGGCGGACTTCAGGACGTCGAGGAGGGTGTCGTCATCCGGCAGGCCGGAAGCCGGCCGGGGCGTAGAGGGAGTTTTCATGAGTCGGAGTGTAAAGGGTTTATCGGCGCGATGCGATGTTTTCTTGCGCCGTCACTTCTCCTCCCTGTGCCGAGGGCATGGGGAGGTGCTGAGCGTAGCGAAGCGGACGGGGACGGCTTAGGTCTTGCCCAAACGCTCGATGGCCAATTGTGACGCATCTTCGAGGTGCAAAGGTAGCGACGGGGTGTCTACACTGATGGAGTCATCCCCCTCCGTCGGCTCATTGCATTCGCCGCCACCTCCCCATCGCTGCGCGACAGGGAGGAGAGGGGCTATCATTTCTCCTCCCTGTGCCGAAGGCATGGGGAGGTGCTGAGCGTAGCGAAGCGGAGGGGGATGGCTCAGGTCTTGCCCAAACGCTCGATGGCCAGTCGGTACACGCCTTCGGCCACTTCATCCGCATCGGCCATGATCTCGAAAGCCGGGATGCGCTGGGTATAGATACCTTGCGCCAACAACCACGCATCGCGTTTGGCGTCGCGGATGCGGCGACTATCGAACGTATGCTCTATGCCATCGACCTCGATCGCCAGTCGGGCGGCGGCGCAATAGAAATCAAGCACATAGGGGCCAATGGGATGCTGACGCCGAAAGCTCAGATTGCCTTCGGCGCGCGACCGCAGACGCACCCAAAGGCGCACTTCCGGCGGAGACATGTCGCGCCGGAGTTGCTTGGCAAACTGATGCTTGCGCGGCGTTTTCATGGCGGGCAGCGTAACGTGCGGTTACGCCCGGCGCTAGAGCCATTCCAAGGGACGGTCAGCCCTTCTCCTCCCTGTGCCGAAGGCATGGGGAGGTGCTGAGCGTAGCGAAGCGGAGGGGGTGACGCGGTAGAAAATCTCAGTCGCTGGCCAATGCCCTTTGGTGACGTCAAGGCTTTGCGTTTTTGGGACTGTCAGAGTTATCCCCCTCCACCGCTGCGCTTCGCTGGCGGTCCCCCTCCCCATCGCTGCGCGACAGGGAGGAGAGGGGCTATCATTTCTCCTTCCCATGCCTGTGGCACAGGGAGGAGAGGGGGTGTTTAAGCCTCCGCCTTGGCTTTTTTTGCAGGGGCCTTCTTGGCGGTGGTGGCCTTCTTCGCTGCCGGTTTTTTCGCCGCTGCTGACTTCTTGGCCGGGGCTTTTTTGGCCGCCGTCTTTTTCACGCCGCCCTTGGCCTCAATCAGCGCCAGCGCCTGTTCCAGCGTCACGTCTTCGGGCGGGGTGTCCTTGGGGATGGTGGCATTGACCTTACCGCACTTGACATAGGGGCCATAACGACCGGCCATGACCTGAATGGCGTCGCCCGATTCCGGGTGCGCCCCCAGCTCTTTCAGCGGTGCCACCGATGAGGCCTTGCCCTTGGCATTGGCGCGCTTTTCGGCCAGCAGCACGACGGCACGGTTGAGGCCCACTTCGAAGATGTCGTCGAAGCTCGGCAGGTTGGCATAGGTCTTTTCGTGCTCGATAAACGGCCCGAAGCGGCCCAGCGCCGCGGTGATCGGCTTGCCGTCTTCCGGGTGATCACCGACCTTGCGTGGCAGGGACAACAGCTTCAGCGCGCGGTCGAGATCAATCGACGCCGGGGGCCAGGCCTTGGGCAGGGAGGAGCGTTTGGGCTTGTCGTCCTTGGACTCCGCCTCGCCCAGTTGTACATAGGGGCCGAAACGTCCGATCTTCAGCGACACCACCTTGCCGGTGTCCGGATCATTGCCCAGTTCGCGGTCACCGGAGGCGGCAGCCTCTTCGGAAGCGTTTTCCGGGTTGCCGACGGGGCGGGTATATTTGCATTCCGGGTAGTTGGAGCAGCCGACAAAGGCCCCGAAGCGCGAGGTTTTAAGGCTCAGTTGACCCGTGCCGCAGGTCGGGCAGGCGCGCGGGTTGGAGCCGTCGCCCTTGTCCGGGAAGATGTGCGGGCCCAGCGCGTCATTAAGGCGGTCCAGCACTTCGGAGACGCGGAATTCGCTGATTTCCCCGGCCTTGGCGTGGAAATCCTGCCAGAATTCGCGCAGCAGCGCCTTCCAGTTCAGATCGCCCGCCGAAACGAGGTCGAGCTTTTCTTCGAGGTCGGCGGTGAAATCGTACTGCACGTAGCGCGAGAAGAACTGATCGAGGAAGGCGGTGACCAGACGGCCCTTGTCTTCCGGGATAAAGCGGTTCTTGTCCATGCGCACGTAGTCGCGGTCGCGCAGCACGCTGAGGATCGAGGCGTAGGTCGAGGGGCGCCCAATGCCCAGTTCTTCCATGCGCTTGACCAGCGAGGCTTCGGAATAGCGCGGCGGCGGTTCGGTGAAGTGCTGGGCCGGCTTGATGTCGTGCACATCGACCAGCGTGCCGGTGCGCAGTTGCGGCAGGCGGCCACCGTCCTCGTCCGTCTCGTCGTCCTTGCCCTCTTCGTAGAGCGCCAGATAGCCGTCAAAGGTGATGACCTGACCCGTGGCGCGCAGACCGATCGACTTGTCCTGATTGAGCAGGTCAATGGTGGTCTTTTCAACGCGGGCGGCCTCCATCTGGGCAGCCATGGTGCGCTTCCAGATCAGTTCGTACAGGCGCGCCTGATCACCCTCAAGGCGCAGGGTCTCCGGACGGCGGAAGATGGAGGTCGGGCGGATGGCTTCGTGGGCCTCCTGCGCGTTCTTGGCCTTGACCTTGTAGAGGCGCGGTTCGGACGGCACGTAGGCGCTGCCGAAGCGCTCGCCCACGGCCTTGCGAATCTCGCCGATGGCCGCCGGGTCGATAAACACGCCGTCGGTCCGCATATAGGTGATCAGGCCGGTCGTTTCGCCGCCAATATCGACGCCTTCATAAAGTTTCTGGGCCGTCTGCATGGTGCGTTGCGCGGAGAAACCCAATTTACGCGCCGCTTCCTGTTGCAGGGTCGAGGTGGTGAAGGGCGGTGGCGGGGTGCGCTTGCCCGGCTTCTGTTCGACCGATTCGACAGCGAATTTCGACAGCGAGATGGCTTTGCGCGCGGCTTCGGCCTTTTCGGCGTCGTTCAGGTCGAACTTGGCGAGCTTCTTGCCATTGAGGACGTTCAGACGCGCCGTAAACGGCGGCGAATTGGCCGACACTTCGGCATCGACGGTCCAGTATTCTTCGGACTTGAACTTTTCGATCTCAAGCTCGCGGTCCACGATGATCTTGAGCGCCACCGACTGCACGCGGCCGGCCGAACGCGCGCCCGGCAGCTTGCGCCACAGAACCGGCGACAGGGTAAAGCCCACGAGGTAATCAAGCGCCCGACGCGCCAGATAGGCCTCGACCAGCTCCATGTCGATCTGACGCGGGGCGGCCATGGCCTCCTGAACCGAAGCCTTGGTGATGGCGTTGAAGGTGACGCGCTCGACGATCTTTTCCTTCAACACTTTCTTTTTATTGAGCACTTCCAGCACGTGCCACGAAATGGCTTCGCCTTCGCGGTCCGGGTCGGTGGCCAGAATGACGCGGTCCGACTTCTTCGCGGCATCGGCGATGTCGCTCAGGCGCTTTGAGGCCTTGGCGTCCACCTCCCAGCTCATGGCGAAGTCTTCGTCCGGTTTGACCGAGCCGTCTTTCGAGGGCAGGTCGCGCACATGGCCATAGGAGGCCAGCACGGTATAGTCCTTACCCAGGTATTTGTTGATGGTTTTGGCCTTGGCCGGGCTTTCGACGATGACGAGGTTCATGAGGTCTTTAATAGGAGGAAAACCGACAATAGCAATAAGCGGTCGCTGAAAATTCCCGCCAACATGGGCTTGTGCGGCCAGCGTGTCAACGCAGGGGCGAAATTCAACCGGACGGCGGGTGATTTTGATTATTGCAACTTTAAGTTAAATATGGATATAGTTCGCACTTAAGTGGTATAAAAACAGACCCAGATAATCGCATGAGTGACACCCCTGCTTCCCCGCCGGACACCCCGGCCTATATCACCGACTCCGAACACAGGGCCGAGGTGATCCGCTATATCCGCGATATGACGAAAGAGCTGTCGGTGCTGGCCGAACGGGCGCAATGCCCGCCGCTGAGCGACTGCCTGCGCAAGGCCTATCAGAAGGCAAATAGCCTGTAAGGAACTCAGGCGCGGATATACTGTCCGTCAGAGGTCGTGACGATCAGCCCGGCGATTTCCAGCTCTCCCAGGGCCGCCAGACCGATATGGGCCGGGGCCCCGCTGAGGCGCAGCAGGTCTTCGCGCGGGGTGGGGACAGGGCTGATCAGGCTCAGCAGGCGGTCGCGCAGGGACTCGATGGCCTCATCAAGGTCCGTATCGTCAAACGCACTGACGGCGTGCAGCGGTACGACAGGGGCGGGGCGCTCAAACAGCGTCATCTGGGCGTCCAGCGTGCGCAGGATGTCGTCCACGCCTTCGCACAGGGTGGCGCCCTGCCGGATCAGGTCATTGGTGCCGCGGCAGCGCGGATCGAGCGGCGAACCGGGCACGGCAAACACCTCACGCCCCTGTTCGTTGGCCAGTCGCGCCGTGATCAGCGAGCCGGATTTCAGTTCGGCCTCCACCACAATCGTGCCGCGCGTCAGGCCGCTGATGACCCGGTTGCGGCGCGGAAAGTCTCCGGCGCGGGCGCGATACCCCACCGGGCTTTCGGAAATCAGCACGCCATAGGTGCGGATAGCCTGATAAAGGTCGGTATTGTCGGGCGGATAGATGTCATCGACGCCACCGCCCAGCACCGCCGCCGTCCCGGTCTTGAGGCTGCCCGTATGGGCCTGCGTATCTATGCCGCGCGCCAGTCCGGAGACGACGAAAAAGCCCGCTTCGCCCAGCTCTCTGGCCAGCGCATGCGCGATGCGCTGACCCGCCGCCGAGGCATTGCGCGCGCCGACAATGGCGATGGCGCGGTCGGGCAGGGCGGTCTGTTCGCCCAGCATCCACAGGACGGGCGGCGCGGCCGCAATGTCGGCCAGCAGTTTGGGATAGGCGGCGTCCCCCAGCACGACCAGCCGCGCCCCGGCGGCGCGACCGCGCGCCATTTCCGCTTCGACGGCCTCAATCGGGGCGGGGACGATGCCGCCCCCGGCGCGTTTAGCGATCAGGGGCAGGTTTTCGACGGCCTTCACGGCGCTGCCGAAGCGCAGGATCAGTTGGTGGAAATGCACCGGGCCGATACGGTTCGTGCGCGCCAGCCTAAGCCGCGCAAAGCGTTCCGCGTCGCTGGTGCAGGCGGGAAAGCGTCCGAAAAAATCCTCCCCCCCGTCGCTCATGGCTTTAGGCGTCCGCGGCGGGTTCGGCGTCTTTTTTCTTGCCGATCTTCGGTTCCTCGCCTTTCAGCAGGCGGCGGATATTCTCGCGGTGGCGCACATAGATCAGCACCGACATGAACAGGGCCATGACGACGAAGGCGTGCGGCTGATCGGTCAGGAGGCCCAGCGGCGCGATCAGGGCGGCGGCCACCAGCGCGCTCAACGACGAAATGCGGAAGATAAAGGCGGTCAGAAGCCACGTCCCGGCCGCCAGCAGCCCCATCGGCCAGGCGGCGGCAAACAGGGTGCCGAGGAAGGTTGCCACGCCCTTGCCGCCCTTGAACTTCAGCCAGACGGGGAAGAGGTGGCCTAAAAACGCCGCGCCCCCGGCCAGCGCCATACCGGTCTGACGGGTCGCCTGATTGACGCTGAGCAGCAGGGCGAAGGCCAGACCGACCGCCATCGCGCCCTTGCCCGTATCGCCCAGAAAGGTGATCAGGGCCAGATCCTTACGCCCGGTTCTCAAGACATTGGTCGCGCCGATATTGCCCGAACCGATGCTGCGGATGTCGATGCCGGCCAGCTTCGTCGTGACGACGCCGAAGGGGATCGACCCCAGCAGGTAGCCGCCGATCACGGCAAGGGCAAAGATGGTCCAGTCGGGCAGAGGCATTACAGGGCTTTCACTCAGATCTGATAAACGATTCGACCGTCCACCAGCGTCAGCTCTACCTTGCCCTGTAATGTGCGGTTTTCAAAGGGGGAGTTCTTCGATTTCGACAGGATGTCGCTTTCGCGCAAGGCAAACGGCGCGTCGACATCGACCACAATCAGGTCGGCGGGCGCACCGGGCGACAGCCGCCCGGCCTCCAGACCGATCAGTTGCGCCGGATTGATCGTCACGGTGCGCAGCAGGTCGATCAGCGGAATCTCCCGATCATGGTGCAGGCCGATCAAGGCCGCCAGCAGGGTTTGCAGGCCAATCGCCCCCGGCTCGGCTTCGGAGAAGGGGCGGCGCTTGTCTTCGGCGGGCAGGGGCGTGTGGTTCGACACCACCACGTCAATCAGGCCGTCGGCCAGAGCCTCCACCAGAGCGATACGATCGTCTTCAGAACGCAGCGGCGGGTCGAGGCGGTAGAAGGTGCGGTAATCGCCAATGTCGATTTCGTTGAACACCAGATGGTTGATCGAGGCCGAGGCATAGACATCCAGTCCCTTCGCCTTGGCCTGTGCGACGGCCTTGATGGCCCCGGCGGTGGTGATCTGATCGACCAGCAGGCGCGCCCCGGTCAGTTCGACCAGAGCCAGATCGCGCTCCAGCGCGATGCGCTCCGCCAGCGCGGACACACCCGACAGCCCCATGCGCGCCGCCATTTCGCCGGAGGTGGCGACCGCACCGTCCGACAGCCACGGCTCCTTGGGGCGGTGGGCGATCAGGGCGTTGAAGCCATTGGCGTAAGAGAGGACGCGGGCCAGCACTTTGGAATTGATGATCGGACGTTCGACATCGGTGAAATAGACGGCACCGGATTCGCTCATCAGGCCGATTTCGGCCATCTGCTTGCCGTTATGCCCCTTGGTAGCGGCCCCGGCGGGATAGACGTGCACCAGTTCGATATCGCGGGCGCGGCGCAGGATGAAATCGACCATGGCCGGCTCGTCGATCACCGGGTCGGTGTCGGGCTGCACCACCATCGACGTCACCCCCCCGGCCGCAGCGGCGCGGCTGGCGGATTTCAGCGTCTCCTTGGGCTCGGCCCCGGGTTCACCGGTCTTGACGCGCAGGTCGATCAGGCCGGGACAGACCACCTTGCCGTCGCAGTCGATGACCTTCATGTCGGCGGAGCCCGACGGCAGATGCGCCGTGTGCAGCACCTCGGCAATGACGCCTTCGGTGAGGATCAGGCTGCCGGGGCCGTCATAGTCGCTGGCCGGGTCGATCAGGCGGGCATTGACGAGCGCGATGGGTTGAGACTGCTTCATTGCCCGTTCTCCAGACGCGCGGCCAGCGAG
>NZ_JAIWNX010000038.1 GCF_020217185.1 Asticcacaulis sp. | reverse complement strand
GCCAGGACGGCCATGCGCGCGGCGACGCCCATCTCCACCTGATCCTGAATGAGCGAGATCGACAGATCATCGGCCACTTCGGAGTCGATTTCGACGCCGCGGTTCATCGGGCCGGGGTGCATGACGCGCACGTCGGGCGCGGCGACGGCCAGCTTTTCGCGGTCGAGACCGAAATAGCGGAAATATTCGCGGGTCGAAGGGATAAAGGCCCCGTCCATGCGCTCAAGCTGAAGGCGCAGCATCATCACCACATTGGCTCCGCTAATCCCGGCCTTCATGTCGTGATAGACCTCAACCCCCCATTCGTCGGCATCGCCGGGGATCAGGGTCGGTGGCCCGACGAGGCGCACATTGGCCCCCATGGCATTGAGCAAGATGACGTTGGAGCGCGCCACGCGGCTATGGGCGACATCGCCGCAAATGGCCACGGTCAGGCTATCGACATGGCCGAAGGCGCGGCGGATCGACAGCATGTCGAGCAGGGCCTGAGTGGGGTGCTGATGCTGACCGTCGCCGGCATTGATGACGCTGCACCCGACCTTCTGCCCCAGAAGTTGCGCCGCGCCTGACGCCGAATGGCGCACCACCAGGAGATCGGGCTTCATGGCGTTGAGCGTCACCGCCGTGTCGATCAGCGTCTCGCCCTTGGCCACGCTGGAGGTGCGCGGGTTCATATTGACCGTATCGGCCCCCAGACGCTTCCCCGCCAGCTCAAACGACGACATGGTGCGCGTCGAGTTCTCAAAAAACAGATTGACCTGCGTGCGCCCCTTGAGCAGGTCGAGCTTTTTATTGGTCCGCCGGTTCAGTTCGACGAACACGTCGGCCAGATCGAGCAGGGCCAGAATGTCGGGCGGATCAAGGTCCTGCGCGGCGTTGAAATGCCGTTTGGGGAACGGAAAGAGGCGCGACTGGATCATCTCCAGCAACACCTGCGGATCTTGGGGGGCAATGCGCGTCATAAAGGGCGGCTATACCCCACGACTCAAGGGGAGGGAAGGGGCAATCGCCGCCGCCCGACCGTAGTCAGGCAGCGGCGACGCGCAAAGAGCCTTACGCCTTGTTCAACGACGCGATGTCGATGACGAAGCGGTAGCGCACGTCGGACTTGATGACGCGCTCATAGGCTTCGTTGATGTCCTGAATGTCGATCAGCTCGATATCCGAAACGATATTGTGCTCGCCGCAGAAGTCGAGCATTTCCTGCGTTTCCTTGATCGAGCCGATCATCGACCCGGCCAGGGTCTTGCGGCCGGGGATTAGCGAGAAGGCGTGCACCGGGATGGGGTTGTCCGGCACGCCGACCAGCACCATGGTGCCATCGACCTTGAGCAGGCCCAGATAGGCGTTCCAGTCGATGGGGGCGGAGACCGTATTGATGATCAGATCAAAGGTGCCCGCCAGAGTCTTGAAGGTTTCCGCGTCATTGGTGGGGTAGTAGTGGTCGGCCCCCAGACGCAGGGCGTCGTCCTTCTTGGCCAGAGACTGGCTGAGCACCGTGACCTCGGCCCCCAGCGCGTGGGCCAGCTTGACGCCCATATGGCCAAGCCCGCCCAGACCGATAATGGCGACCTTTTTGCCCGGTCCGGCGTTCCAGTGCTTCAGCGGCGACCACAGGGTGATCCCGGCGCACAGAAGCGGCGCAGCGGCGTCCTTGGGCAGGTGGTCCGGCACGCGCAGCACATAGCCTTCCTTGACCACGATGTGGTCGGAATAGCCGCCATAGGTCGGCTGACCGTCGGCGTCGCGGTCATTATAGGTCTGCACGAGGCCCGGCATATATTGCTCGCGGTCTTCGTCGCGCGTCTGACACAGGCGGCAGGAATCGACGAAGCAGCCGACGCCGACCGTGTCGCCTTCCTTGAATTTGGTCACCTTTGCGCCGACCTGACGCACGCGGCCGACGATTTCGTGGCCGGGCACCTGCGGATAGATGCCAGGGAACCATTCGTCGCGCACCTGATGGATGTCGGAATGGCAGACGCCCGAATAGAGGATGTCGATGACCACATCGTCTTCGTTGGGGGCGCGGCGTTCAAAGGTAAAGGGTTCGAGCGGAGCCTTGGGCGAAGGCGCGGCATAGGCTTTGGCGAGCGTCATGGGAAATCCTTGCAAAATCGGGGGCGTTCGGCCGCAGAAAAGGTGTGGCGTGAGCCGTTACGGCTGAGGCGGGCGAACGGATCGGATATAGGAAGCGTGCCGGGGTCTTGCCAGCCCGAAGCTGTGCGTAAATCTCTTACGTCAGCAAATGATAGAGCCACAGGAGCAGGGGCAGGCTGATCAGGCTGAGCGAGGTGGTGAGCGCCACGATCCCGGCCATCAGCGGCGCGTCCCCGCCCATGTGGCGGGCCTGCACATAGGCGACGGCGGCGCAGGGCGCGGCCCCGCAGCACAGGGCCACGCCCTGCGCCAAAGCATCGCCGCCGAACAGCCGGCACAGGCCCCAACTGATCAGCGGCACGATCAGCACCTTAAAGGCTGAGGTGGCGACGACCAGAACGGGCTGGCTGCGGATATAGGCGAAGTTCAGCCCGGCACCGGCCAGAATCAGGCCGGTGGGAATGGCCGCATCGCCCAGCATCTTCAGGTCTTTTTCAATAAACGGCACGGACGGCGCGCGCACCATGTTGAGCGCCAGCCCGATCAGGCACGACAGGAAGATCGGGTTGGTAAACAGGCGCGCCATGACGCCGCGAAAGCTGCGGTCCACCGTGTCTTCGCCTTCGGGCTGCCCCCAGCGGGCCAGCACCAGTATCGAGGCCATATTGCTCAAGGGGATGAGCGCGCTCATGGCCACGGCGGCCAGGCCCACGGCCTGCGCCCCGAAGATCGAGGTGGCAATGGGCAAGAAGACGAAGGAGTTGAAGCGGATCAGGCCCTGAAAGACGCTGGTATAGGTGGGGCCGGACAGGCGCAGCACGGGTTTCAGGGCAAAAGCGATCAGGATGGACAGGGCCAGAGACGTACTGACGGCCAGACTGATCGGGCCGGCGCTGAGGCCCGACAGGTCGGCGTGCCAGATGGCCGGGATCAGAAAGCCCGGATAGAAGACATAGACGGCGATGCGCTCGATCGGCCCCCAGACGGACGGCGGCAGAAAGCCTGACACCTTCAGCCCAAAGCCCAGCGCGATCAGCAGAAACACCGGCAATATGCCGTTGATGAAGATGTCCGGCGTCATGTTTATCCCTCGCGCCCTTGCCGCTGCGCGCTTGCGCCCTTTGGCAGATGGAATGGGCTCATGTGGCGCTTCTTATGCGGTCAAGCGCGCCCTGAAGAATATAGGCGGCGGCGGAACGGTCGATGACCTCGGCGCGTTTGGCGCGCGTCAGATCGGCCTCTTCGATCAGAAAGCGGTTCATCACCGACGACGACCAGCGCTCGTCCCAGAAGGCGATGGGCAGGTCGGGGTCCAGACCTGCGGCGGCGAACTTTTCAGCGGGCAGGCGCAGCAGGTTGCGGGCAAAGGCGCGCACCGACTGACAGCGCGGGCCTTCGGTGCCGTCCATATTGACCGGCAGGCCGATGACGAGGCCGGACGCTTCGCGTTGCTTCATCAGCAGCAGCAGACGCTCGGCCTCCTGCGTGAACCTGCTCTTTTTGATCAGCTCCAGCGGCGAGCCGATGCTTAAGGAGATGTCACTGACGGCGACGCCGATGGTCTTTTCCCCCAGATCGAGCCCGATCAGGGCGCGGCGCGGCGGCAGGGCGGCTTTCAGTTCGGTGATGTCGAGTATGGCCATGCGATGCGGTGTGGCGCGCGGGCGTAAGCGAGTCAACCGCAAATGCAGCGGCGTTGCGCCGAATGTGGCGCGATTATGAATTACGACCATGTAATTAATGAATTGAATGTAATCTATTGCGCTTATTTAATAATAAATTTCTGGATTTTTACTTCCAATTGCGGGATTTGGTTGTCTATCCAAAGCAACGGGAGATAACAAAATGCCGAAAACCATACTGATGTGTGTCGCGGGTGTCATGCTGCTGACGGGCGGGAGTGCCGTGGCCGCAGAGGAACTGCCGCAAAAGACGATCCGTTTCGCTGACGCCGACCTGAATGATCCGGCGCAGGCGAAACAGGTGCTGAAACAGATCCGCACGGCTGCCAAAGAGGTCTGCGCCGAGGGGCTCAGCTCGCCCAACGGCTGGGTCATCACGGATGCGCAGTGCGAACGCACGGCCGTGCGGGAGGCGGTGCTTAAGGTCGGGCATCCGGGCCTGAGCCGGGTCGCGATCGAGGCGGGGGACGTCCGCAGGGACGGTTTGTCGCCTATTCTTGGTCAATGGGCTGAAAAGTAGTTTTCTGTACAAAATGTAATAATTGACGTGCGCGTCGGCCTGAACGGGTCGGCGCGTTTTCATTTCAAAATATACCATTCAATAAACCGTCATAAAATAAACTAACAAAAGTTCATGAACTGAAATTAATAAATGGCAAAGATTTAATAATAAAATCATGGATTCTGTTTTCCGTCTGATTTATTGAATTAATCACAAGTTAAGCGTCTTAAAACATTCAATATGGAGCGGGTTATGAAGGTAATGGTTTTTATTCTTGGTGCGGCGCTGTTGTCCGGCGCGTCCATGGCACAGGCGCAAACGGTAGAGACGCGGCGTGTAGCCACGCGCGATCTCGACCTTTCGACGCCTAGGGGCGTAGAGCGGCTCTACAGCCGTATCCAAAGTGTCGCCGAAGACATGTGTCAGTCATCCGAGGGGCCGTTGACGACGGCCGAAGCCGAGCGCGTGTGTCAGGTGCAAGCTGTCGATGAGGCGGTCGCGCGCTTTAATTCGCCCCTGCTGAACCGCCTGCATGCGGCGCAGGTGCCTGCGCAAAACCAGGGTGAGATGCGTCTGGCCGAGCAGTCGGCAAAGACCACGCTGCGTGGCAAGTAATCGTTATTCTTATTTCACTCAATACTGGAGACTAACCATGCTTAAGAAGCTCACCGCCCTGACGGCTCTGGCCCTCTCGCTCACTGTAGTGACGCCGTTATCTGCCGCAGAGCGTGACATAGAAACCCGTGCAGTGGTGGAACTGCCCACGATGCTTAGCGATGCCAAAGCCGTTGAAAAGGCCTATGCGCGCCTGAAGGTTGCGGCCAAACGCGCCTGCGACTCTGGTCTGGCTCACGACAGCGCCGCCAAAGCCTCAGACCGGGCCTGTGCTGCGGCGGCTCTGGACCGCGCCGTTCAGCAGTCGAACCTGCCCGCGCTTGTGGCCTATCACGAAGGTAAGGTGGTCAATGGCGCGGTTTATGCCGACAATTCGGACCGTAGCTCGGCTCAGCGATAATCTGTCCCAAGGTCAGAAACAAACGGCGCACCGACTGTCCCCGGTGCGCCGTTTTGCTATTTAAATAGGCGTGCCCCTTGCCATTTGGGCGCGCCCTCGCTAACCGGAACTCTATAAATATAGGAGTCTCCGCATGGCCATTGATGTGGCAACTGTGCGCAAGGTGGCGAGCCTGTCGCGCCTGCGCGAAAGCGATGAACGTCTGGAAAGCCTGGCCGGTCAGCTGAACGGCATTCTGGGCTGGATCGAGCAGCTCAATGAGGTCGATGTCAGCGACGTGCAGCCCATGACCTCCTGCGTGGAAATGACCCAGCCCCTGCGTGACGACGTGGTGACCGATGGCGGCAAGGTGGCCGATGTCGTGTCGAACGCCCCGAAAAGCCTCGACGGCTTCTTTATCGTGCCAAAAGTCGTAGAATAGGGGGGTGTTGAGTCATGAGCGAACTGACCAAACTGACGCTAAAAGGCGCGCTTGATGGCCTGAAGGCCAAGCAATTCTCCTCGACCGAACTGACCGAAGCCTTCATCGGGGCCATCGAAAAGGCCAATCCGGCGCTGAACGCCTATGTGCTGACCACCTTTGACAAGGCGCGTGAGATGGCCGGTGAGTCCGACCGTCGCCTGAAGACCGGTGAGGCCCGCGCACTCGAAGGCGCGCCGCTGGGCATCAAGGACCTGTTCTGCACCAAGGGCGTGCGCACCACGGCCTGTTCGGGCATCCTCGACACCTTTGTGCCGCCCTATGAATCGACCGTCACCCAGAACCTGTGGGACGATGGCGCGGTGATGCTGGGCAAGCTGAACATGGACGAATTCGCCATGGGCTCGTCCAACGAAACCTCGCACTGGGGACCGGTGACCAATCCGTGGAAGTCGAACGCTTCCAATGCGCCCCTGACCCCCGGCGGCTCATCGGGTGGTTCGGCTTCGGCGGTGGCCGCGGACCTGTGTCTGGCCGCCACGGCCTCGGACACCGGCGGTTCGATCCGTCAGCCGGCTGCCTTTACGGGCACGGTCGGGATCAAGCCGACCTATGGCCGCGCCTCGCGCTACGGCATGGTGGCCTTTGCCTCGTCGCTCGATCAGGCCGGTCCGATCACCAAAACGGTCGAAGACGCGGCGATCATGCTGCAATCCATGTGCTCGCACGACGCCAAGGATTCGACCAGCCTGCCCAATGCCCTGCCGGATTTTTCGAGCTTTGTCGGTAAGTCGATCAAGGGCCTGCGCATCGGCATCCCCGATGAATACCGCCTCGACGGCATTCCGGGCGAGATCGACGCCCTGTGGGAGCAGGGCATCCAGTGGCTGAAGGACGCCGGTGCCGAGATCGTGCGCATCTCTCTGCCCAACACCAAATACGCCCTGCCGTGCTACTATATTGTGGCCCCGGCGGAAGCCTCGTCCAACCTCGCCCGCTATGACGGGATGCGCTTTGGCCACCGCACCGAGGCGGCCAGCAGTCTGACCGACACCTATGAGTTGTCGCGTTCGGAAGGCTTCGGGGCCGAGGTGAAGCGCCGCATCATGATCGGCACCTATGTGCTGTCGGCCGGCTTCTATGACGCCTATTACGTCAAGGCTTTGAAGGTGCGCCGCCGCATCGCCGAAGACTTTGTGAATGCCTGGAACAGCTGTGACGTGATCCTGACCCCGGCCACGCCGTCCGCTGCCTTCCAGTTGGGCGACACGGAAAAGGCCGCCGATCCGGTGCAGATGTATCTGAACGACGTCTTCACCGTGACCACCAACCTGGCCGGACTGCCCGGCATGGCGGTCCCGGCGGGGCTCGACTCGAAGGGCCTGCCGCTGGGCCTTCAGGTGATCGGCAAGGCGCTGGACGAAGGCACGACCCTGGCCGTCGGTGCGGTGCTCGAAAAGGCCGCAGGCTTTACGCATAAGCCATCCCAGTGGTGGTAATGGATTTTCCCTGAACACCAAAAACCTCCGGGCGCAATCCCGGAGGTTTTTTTGTACGTGTGGCGGGTTCGTCTTTTTGGCGCAAGGGCTTGGGCTGCGGGAACCATGAGCGTATGGTGCCTCACTAAACAAGAGCGAGGTGCGTATGCTGGTGACGGTTCAGGACATGATCGGGTGGGGACTTCTGGTGCTGCCGCTCATTGTGATCGCCTGGGCGGTGCTGTGGCTGGCCGAACAGACGGCGGAGCGCAACCGGCACGAACGCTATCTGCGTTTTCAGGCGGTCCTGCGCCATCTCGGGCGCGACGACACCTCGTGGGCTGAGAAGATGGCCGCCGCCCACGAACTGCGTCAGTATAAAGAGTACCGTCACATTATCGGCAAAATCTTCGACGACGGCAAGGTGCGCGAAGACGGGCAGGCGGCGGCGCTTGAGGCCGAGCTTAAGGACGTGTCCAAAAGCGGTTGACCGCCATATCACGGCGTGTTGATCAACCCGCGATAGAAAATAACGCCGTAATCTGCTCTCCTCCTCGCTAAGGAACTTAGGGGAGGGAAGCTATGGTCGCCTATTCACGCCTGAAATACGCCTTTGCCGATCTGCCAGAGCCTGAGCGCGCCGAGTCCAAGCTGCGGACGCTGGACGGGCTCAAACGTCTGCGCGAGGGGCTGAAGGCCCAAATTCCGGGACGCAGCGCCTCGACCCTGCTGCTGGGGACGTGGAATATCCGCAATTTCGACGATAACCGCTTCGCGCACGGGCCGCGGCTGGAGGACAGCTTCTACTATATTGCCGAGGTCCTGTCGGCCTTTGATGTGGTGGCGGTTCAGGAGGTGTGTGAGGACCTGACTCCCTTCTCGCGCCTGATGTCGGTACTGGGGCCGGAGCACGACTATATCATTACCGATGTCACCGAAGGCCCCAGCGGTAACCGCGAGCGTCTGGGGTTCATCTATAATCGCAACAAGGTGCGCTTTACCGGCGTGGCGGGGGAAATCGTCCTGCCGTTTGAGGATCAGATTTCCGATGTGACCAAGGCGCGGCAATTTGCGCGGACCCCCTTTGCCTGCACGTTTCAGGCCGGCTGGTTCCGTTTCAACTTTGCCACCGTGCATATCTATTACGGTGAGGACCGCCTGACCTCCGAGGCCTATGCGCGCCGTGTGAAGGAGATCGACGCCGTGGCGAAGTTTATCGCCAAACGCGCCAAGAGCGATGCTTTGCAAAGTCATGTGCTGGTCGGCGATTTCAATATCGAGTCCGAAGACGCGCCGACCTTCGATGCGCTGAAAAAGCATGGTTTTCAGGTGTTCAAAAACAAGGTCGGTTCCAATGCCGATCAGACGCGCTTTTACGACCAGATATCCTTCATCCCCAAGGCGAACGAAGTCATGCTGGCCGACGTTCCCGATCCGCACGGGGTGTTCAATGTGTTTGACCACGTGTTTCGCGATGAGGACTATCCGCTGTTTCGTTCGGCCCTGCGTCGCATCGCCGAAGGGCGCAAACGCCAGGCCGAAACCGAGCTGGCGCAAGCCAAGACGGACGTCAAACGCCAGACGGCCCAGAAGGCCATCGACGCCGAAACGAAGCTGCTTGGCAGCGAAGCCCTGCTCGAAGACTATTACCGCAAAGACTGGCGCACCTTTCAGATCAGCGACCATTTTCCGCTGTTCGTGACGCTCAAGACCGATTTTACCGACACCTATCTCGAGGGATTACGCGCTAAGGTGCTCGCTCCGGACTGACTGACACAAGAAAAAAGTTGTCAGATGCAATCCGTTGCGCAAGATACGGTTTTTGCGTTCGGCTGCCCGGAGTGCTCATGTCGCCCAAACCCCAAACCGAAATCACCCTGCGCGGGGTATTGCTTGGTATCCTCATCACGCTGGTCTTCACCGCGGCGCAGGTCTATCTGGGGCTTCAGGTCGGCCTGACCTTTGCCACCTCGATCCCGGCGGCGGTTATTTCGATGGCGCTTTTGAGCGCCTTCAAATCGGCGACGATTCAGGAAAACAATATCGTCCAGACGATTGCCTCGGCGGCGGGGACGCTGGCCTCGGTGATCTTTGTGCTACCCGGCCTGATCATCATTGGCTGGTGGCGTGACGTGCCCTTCTTCATCACCTTCGCCGCCTGTGCCATCGGCGGCATTCTGGGCGTCATGTACACCATCCCGCTGCGCCGGGCACTGGTCTCCAACTCCCCCTTGCCCTATCCGGAAGGTGTGGCCGCGGCCGAAGTGCTGAAGGTCGGCACCAATACCCGCGAAGGCGCGCGCGAAGGGCAGGCGGGGCTGGTGGCCGTCGTGCTGGGCAGCGTGGCCTCGGCGGCCTATTCGGCGCTGGCGGCGGCCAAGGTGCTGGCCGGGGAGCTGGCGGCCTTTTTCAAGGTCAAGGTCGGCGGCAAGGTAGCGGCAACGGGCATTGCCGGTGAAAGCTCTCTGGCCCTGATCGGGGCCGGGCACCTGATGGGGATTACGGTCGGTATCGCCATGCTGACCGGGCTGGTCATCGCCTGGGGCATCGCCGTGCCGATCCTGACGTCGATGACGCCCATGCCGGAGGCGAGCGCGGCGGATCATGCCGGGGCCATCTGGTCCACGCAGGTGCGCTATCTGGGGGCCGGGGCCATCGGGGCGGCGGCTATCTGGACCATAGGCAAGCTGCTGGGGCCCGTGTGGTCCGGCCTGATGTCGGCGCTTGAGGCCAATCGCAAGCGCAAGTCGGGCGGCGAAGCCCTGCCGCGCGAGGAACAGGACCTGCCGATCGCGCTGGTCG
>NZ_JAIWNX010000037.1 GCF_020217185.1 Asticcacaulis sp. | reverse complement strand
GCCTGATCTCGGTGCTGCTGCTGGTGCCGGCCGGGTTCCTGATGGCGAGCTTCCTCAACGGGACGGCCATTGCCAGCCTCAGCCTGCCCCTCGTGGCGCTGGGCGTGCTTTACCTTGCCATCGCCGGTCTGCTGGCCGCCGCCGTGTGCGGCTATATGGCGGGCCTGATCGGGTCGTCCAACTCGCCCGTGTCGGGCGTCGGTATCCTCAGCGTGCTGGGGGCGGCCCTGCTGATTGGTGCCGTCGGTCACACGATCAGCGGCCCGGATGTGGGTCAGGCCCTGACGGCCTTTGCCCTGTTTGCCACCACCTTCGTGCTGGCCGTCGCCGTCGTCGGTAACGACAACCTTCAGGACCTCAAGACCGGGCAACTGGTCGGGGCGACGCCGTGGAAACAGCAGGTGGCGCTGGTCATCGGCGTGATCGCCGGGGCGGTGGTTATCCCGCTGGTGCTTAATCTGCTCAATGAGGCCTTCGGGTTTGCGGGTGACCCCAACTATCGCGGCATTACGGGCGAACCGCTGGGTGCGCCGCAGGCGACCCTGATCTCGACTCTGGCCAAGGGAGCCATTGGTGGCAGCCTGCCGTGGGGTTTGCTGGGGGCCGGGGCGCTGATCGGGGCCGGGCTTGTGGCCTTTGACCTTCTGCTGCGCAAGGTGACGAACGACAAGTACAGCCTGCCGCCGCTGGGGGTGGGGCTGGCCATCTATCTGCCGTCGGCGGTGACCGCGCCGGTGGTGGTCGGGGCCTTTGGCGGCTGGCTGTTTGAGCGGCTGGTGCAGGGTAAGCCGTGGGCCGAACCGGCTTCGCGTCTGGGGGTGCTGATCGCCTCAGGCTTTATCGTCGGCGAAAGCCTGTTCAAGGTGGTGCTGGCCGGGGTGATCACCTTCACCGGCTCCAAGGCCCCGCTGGCTATCCTGCCCATCCCCTACGGCGAAGAGACGGCGATGGTCATTGCGCTGGTGCTGGCCGTTTCCGGGGTGGCCGGGCTCTATCGCTGGTGCGCCGGGGCGGCGAAAAAAGTACAGGGCTAATCATGCCTCGGTTGTCACCCTGTCCATCAGGCGTTACGTAGGAGCATGACGCCGAGCCCGGACCTTCTCAATCGCGTACAGACCGCTTTCCTTAGCCGGGGTTTCCAGAAACTGACCATGGAAGCCCTGGCCGAGGGCTGTGGGTTTACGCGCCGCACGCTCTATAACTATTTCGAGAACAAGGACGATGCCTTTCGCGCCATGTTCCGCCAGCATAATCTGGAGCTGATAGACAGGTGCTTTGCCGCGGCCCACAATGTGCGTGAGACGGGCGGCGATGTGCTGGACATCTTTACCACGATGATCGATATTCGTTACGGGGATACCTGGCGTCTGATCCAGCCGTCGCCGCACGCGCTGGAGATCAAGGCGACGGTGTTTCGCATCTGCACCGACATCATGATCGAGCTGGCAACGGCGTTTCAGGCCGATCTGGCGGCCTTTATTGACACGCTGGCGGCGGAAGGGACATTGCGCCTCAAAGGCGATTACAGCGCCGCCGAACTGGCGCAGATGCTGGCCGATGCGGCGCGGGGCGTCAATGCGGTCTATCCGCTGCTGCCGCTGGAGCATCTGACGTTACAGTACCGGCGCATTACCCGCGCCATCCTGTATGGCTATCTTGAAGCCTGAACGCGATTATCCGAAAAATTTCACAAAGAGGTTGAAATTGTGAAATTTTTGCTTGCGCCTTAACCGTGATCACGTTATCAAAACCGCCGATACGGGGCGGGGATACCTCTGCATCAGTATCTGTATTTAGATCATTTCCATTACGCTTTTTATTCCCCATCAACGCCCTGTCAGGTCCCGACAGGGCGTTTTTTTTTGTTGCTCGATCGGGCATCAAAAAAAGGTGCAGGGCTTGTCAGGGCGAGCGCAGATCATCAAAATCGCTGCATACAGTCCCGGCGGGCCTCTGCCGGGCATCACCGGAGTCCAAGCCATGAGTTTGCCTGAAATCCCCGTGAAGCCGGTCCATGCGGATGGCGTCACCTACTACATGCACCCGCACCCCCGTTCGCCCTTTTCCGAAGCGGTTCAGGTGGGCGGCGTCCTTTACCTGTCGGCCATGATCGGCCTCGATGCGCAGGGGCGGCTGGTGGACGGCTTTGAGCCGCAGGTGCGTCAGATCATGTCCAATTCGCAGGCTATCCTGCGCCGCTACGGGCTGGGGCTGGAGCACGTGTTCAAGACGACCGTGATGATGAAGGACATGGCCAACTGGAGCGCTTTCAACCGCCTGTACAAGCCCTATTTCCACCCGACGCGCCTGCCGGTGCGGACCGCCTTTGGCGTCAGTGATCTGGCCTACGGCGCGGAGGTCGAGCTGGAATTTCAGGCCTATGTGCCGCACGGGGGGTAATCAGACGCGCAAACCATAAAAAAAAGGCCGGTGTGAACACCGGCCTTTTCTTGTTTATGCAGAGACGCTTAGAAGGCCTTCTTCAGCGAGAGGCCATAGGTGCGCGGTTCCGACACCATGACCGTCAGGTTGTTGAAGTCGATCCCGCTTTCGGCCACGATATTGTCTTCGAGGTTGCGCACATAGGCGGCGATTTCCAGACCGCCCTTGGTGACGTAACCGCCACGCAGGCCCGTCTGGGTGAACGACTTGCCGGTGAACTCGGTCGCTTCATAGAGGAAGAAGTTGATTTCCGAGCGGTAGGCCACGTCGCCATAGACGAAGAAGCGGCTGCCGTCGCCCATCGGCCAGACGTACTGGGCCGTCAGGTTGGCCACCCATTCCGGGGCCTGGGGCAGGGGGTTGCCGTCGATATAGGCATAGCGCGTGCCACCCGACACATAGGTGCGATCCAGCGGCGTACACAGGCCCGAGCCACAGGTGGCCACGGCGGTCACCGGGTCCTGAATTTCCGTGCCGTTATAGCTGGCGCTGGCCGTCAGCAGCAGGTTGTCCGTCGGCTTGAACGACAGGTCGGCTTCGATGCCGCGACCGATGGCTTCCTTGGCATTGATCAGCTTGGCCGAGTTGACCGCGCCGCCGACGGCGGTGATCTGAAGGTCCTTGGTCTTGAAATAATAGGCCGAGACGTCGTAGCGCAGCATCTTGTCAAAGGCGTAGCCCTTGAAGCCGGTTTCGTAAGACGTCGTGGTCTGCTCACCGGCCGTGGTCGGCACGCCGCCAAAGTTGACGCGGTCCTGAATCGCCGGGGCGAGATAGCCGGTGGCAAAGCGGGCGTACCAGTTGAGCGTCGGCGTAATCACATAGGTGGCGCTGAGGTCGCCGGAGACATTGTCGCCATCGACCTTGGTGGTGATGGGCAGGGCCTTGCCGGGGAAGACGGCGCGGCCCCAGACGATGTCCTTCTTTTCGTCCGAGGTGTAGCGCAGGCCGGCGCGCAGGGTCAGGGCCTCGGTGGCCTTGTATTCCGCCGAACCGAAGACGGCGAAGCTGGTGCCGTGGTTCTTGTGGCGCACGTCGCCATTGTTGAGATAATCCAGCTCGTTATACTTCAGGACCTGGTCGAAGTAGTAGAGGCCGAACTGACCGCGCCACTTGCCGAACTGCTCGGTTTCAAAGCGCAGTTCCTGCGAAAACTCTTCCGGCTCGGTCGTACCGCCGGTGGCGACGGGGAAGAAGGTGCCGTAGAGGGTGGGGGCGACGATGGTCGAGACGCCGCCGTCGATATCGCCGGAGCTTTCAGTCTTGGCGCGCTCATAGGCGGTGATCGAGTGCAGCGTGCCCATGCCGTCGAAGGTGTAGCTCAGTTGCAGGTTGGTGCCGAACGAGTCGAGCGACTGGCTGATGAAGGGGCTGTCGAGGCGGACCTTTTCGACATCGAAGCCGGTGTTGAAATCGTTGGTGCCCGGCTTGATGGCGCTGGCGCGGAACAGACGCGGCGTACCGTCCAGCGTGCGGCCATGCACGTTGAGCAGGGCCTCGAAGTTACCGCTGACGTAGCGCATCTGGCCGCGCAGCGCGATGTCTTCGTAGCCTTCCAGCTTCTTGCCGTTGGCAAGGTTGGTCACCCAGTCGTCGCGGCGCTGAATGATGCCCGACAGACGGCCGGAGAAGCCATTGCCCAGACCCCCGGTGACCGCGCCTTCGGCATTGACGGTGCCGAGGTTACCGGCGGCGACGCTGTAATAGCCGCCAAACACCTCCGACGGCTTGGCCGAACTGAGCTTGACGACGCCCGACGGCGTGTTGCGCCCGAACAGCGTGCCTTGCGGGCCGCGCAGCACTTCGACGGCGGCAAGGTCGAAGATCGGGAAGGATTTCAGCATCGGGTTTTCCAGCGCCACGTCGTCATAGACGACGGAAACCGGCTGAGAGGCGTTGGGATCGAAGTCGGTATTGCCCAGACCGCGGATGTAGAAGCGCGGGAAGGTTCGGCCAAACGACGATTCGACGTTCAGCGACGGTGTGCGCGACGCCAGCACGCGGATGTCGAGGCCCGACGAATTGATGACATCGAGCTTGGTGCCCGCCAGCGACGACACGGCGACCGGCACGTCTCTGGCCTTTTCCAGACGGCGCGACGCGGTGACGACGACTTCGGTCGTGGCGCTGTCCTCGGCCTTGGGTGAGGTGTCTTCGGCGTGGGCCGCGCCGACCAGCGCGGTCAGGGCAAGCAAAGAGACGCCGCCTAGACGGGCGGAAAAACGGCGCGCGGTGCGCGATTGGATTGGGTGCATGACGGTCCTCGGAGCAATAACTTGCCCCTTCCGCAGCGTTTATGTCCCTGTAGCCCCGTGTTCCCCCGGAGTCTTGGCTAAAGCTAGCATAGCATGTCGCTTTTGCAACGAAGCTGTGTCGAGTTTGTAACATTGATTTCCAACTATGGCTTTTTGGCCATGCCCTAGTATCGTGAATTTTGAAGTTCGCTTCATTTTGATATCGAGAGCCGAGCGAACTTCAAATTCAAAAACGATACTAGATACAATAAGTTGCTAGTGTCCTGTTGAATCTGAAATTCGCCAGAGGGCGATATCAAGCGCATGCGAATTTCAGATTCAGGACACTAGGGTCAAGTTGGCCTTATCGGCTTTCTTATGGGGTGGTGGCGCGCGCGCATCGAAACCTTAGAGCTGGCGCGCCACTCTCACCGCGGAAAGTGAGGTGCATTATGAACGGATCGCTTAAATATACCTTTGGCGCGCTGCTGGGCGCCGCCACCCTCGGTCTGGCCTTGCCTGCCGCCGCTCAGAGCTATGACGGCTGGTGTTATCAGAAGGGCAGTTCGGCCCGCACCAAGGGCACGGTGATCGGGGCCGCCGCCGGTGGCGTGCTCGGCAATGTCGTCGCCGGTAAGGGCAACAAGACCGAAGGCACGATTCTGGGGGCCGTGGTCGGTGGCGTCATCGGCAATCAGGTCGCCAAGAAGAACAAGGAAAAGGAAACGGCTTCGGCCAACTGCCTGAATAGCCGCTATTACGTCTATGACCGCGGCTATTATGAGCCGCCATCGCCGCCCGACGGTTATCGCATCGCCTATTTCACCCAGCGTCCCTATTACAGCTCGTACTGGGTCAAGCGCGACGGCGAGGATTATCGTTATCGTCGCTGATCAAACGTCAGTCGTTGAATGAGAAAACCCGGCCGCAGCGCCGGGTTTTTTGTGTCTCGTCGCCCCTTGACGTAATTGCGTCACAGCTCTGTTCAATATTCCGGGAAGTTTTTTGAACGCACCTGAACACCGCTGTTCAGTCCCGGTTCAGCGGGGCGGTGACAATGTGCAGGTCACAACGCATCATCCAAAGGAGTATTTTCCATGTCCCATATGTCCGCCAAACTGATCGCCGGTGGCTTTGCCGCCGTCCTGGCTCTCGGCGCTGTGGCCGCCACGCCGGCCGCCGCGCAGAACTATGACGGTTTCTGCTATCACAAGCAGCAAAACACCAAGACCAAGGGCACCATCATTGGGGCTGTGGCCGGGGCTGCCGTCGGCAATGTCGTGGCCGGCAAGGGCAACAAGACCGAAGGCACCGTTCTGGGGGCCGTGGTTGGCGGCGCGATCGGCAATCAGGTCGGCGAAGAAGTGAAGGAAAACAAGGTCCAGCAGTGCCTGAACAACCAGTATTTTGTTTTTGACCGCCGTGAATACGCCCCGCCGCCCGCGCCGAAGGGCTATGCGGTCGCCTACTATACGCAGCGTCCGTACTACAGCACCTACTACACGCACCGTAACGGCCGCGTTGTGGTGTGGACGCCGCGCCGTCGCTAAGACAAAGGCAAAACGCCCGAGCGGAGTCTGCTCTGGTCACAAACGCAAAACGCCCGGCTTTGGCCGGGCGTTTTTTTACGCAGAACTGCGAACATAACTTAATAAAAAAAGGAGCCGGTGGGGTCACCGGCCCACTGAAGAATAGGGGCAAATTGAAACGAGAATAACTCAAACGCCATCCAAATAGATTGCGCGGCGACCCATCTTCCGGAAGAGCCACGATCAACACAAAAACACGGACAATTCCGCCTGGCTATACCGCCTATATGGGAGGGGCTACCATAAACCGGTGATGCCGATTGTGAGGGGAGGGGGGGCATGTTACACCCGATATCAAGGTCATTTGAAAACCCGCAGGTACAGTTCGTTTACATGTCCGAGTCCCGTCTGGTCCTTATCGAGGACGATCCCTTTGTTCGCCGTCATATCGCCACTCTGATCGAGGCGGCGCCGGACATGCGACTGACCGGAGAAGCGGGGAGCGTGGCGGAGGGGTTGAGCCTGCTCGATACGGCCCCCGATCTGATCGTTCTCGATCTGGGGCTCAGCGACGGCAGCGGCCTTGAGATCATCAAGGCGGCCCGTCAGCGGGGCTTGCCCACCCGCATCCTTATCCTGACGGTGTTCGGGGATGAAACCTCGGTCATTTCGGCCCTGACGGCGGGGGCTGACGGCTATGTGCTGAAGGACAGTGCCGAGAGCGAACTGATCGGCAGCATCCGCCACACCCTGAACGGCGGCTCGCCCATTTCGGCCCCGGTGGCGGCCTATCTGCTGCGCCATATCCGCAAGGACGCGTCGCTGGCCATCGTCGCCGAACCGGAACTGGCCGAAGATGCACCGGGTATCACGCCGCGCGAGATCGAGCTTCTGTCGCTGCTGGCCAAGGGGCTGAGCTACAAGGAAGCGGCCGGTGTGCTGGATATTTCGCACCACACGGTCGGCACGCACGTCAAGGCCATCTATCGCAAACTGGCGGTCAATTCGCGCTCGGAAGCCGTGTTTGAAGCGGTGCGCAGCGGCCTGATCCGCATGTAGTTTCGCCCGGCGGCTTGTGATCCCTGCAAACCTGCGGTTATGGTGAGGCATGTTTCGCCTTCCGACCGCTGCGCCCTGGACCCATCTGTGCCGCGCCCTGTGCTGGGCGCTGGTGGCGCAGATCGTGTTCTGGAGCCTGTTGTTTACCTTTGCCCGCAAGCCGTTGCCGTCGGAAACCACCGAAGCCTATCGCGTGCGCGAGGTCTATATGCGGGCCGTGGACGGCCTGACGCCGCAGGCCTTTCCGCTGAGCCAGATGACGCTGCTGCCGGACGGCATGACCCCCATGCCGGAGGACTTTGCCAATGTCTGCGTGCGTGGCGCGACCTTTCCGGCCTATCAGATTTCCTTTCTTCTGAGGCCGCAGCCGGACCGCGGCTTTGAGGCCCTGTTCCTGCCGGTGATCCGGGACAATTACGCCGTCTATCTCAATGGCCACCTGCTGGCGCCGCCGCGCGGGCAGTTCGGCTTTCCGTCCAGTCACGACGGTTTGCGGCCGCAACTCCTGAGTCTGACGCCGGACAGGCTGCGCTCAGGGGAAAACCGGGTCGATATCGTTGCGGTGGCCAATGGTTGCCACCCGCATATGAAGGGCGTTTTGTTTGGCCCGGAGACGGATTTGCGTCAGCTTCAGGATCATCGCCTGATGACCACCCTTGGTATGCCGCTGATCACGGTGATCGCGGCCACCCTGCTGAGCATGATTGCCGCCGCCCTGTTGCCGATCAGCGGTTATAACCGTCTGTTCCTCAGCGTCACCCTGTTCATGGCGGCGCTGGCGGTACGGGGGGCCAGCTTCATGTGGCACGGCAGCGCCCTGCCGGATGCCCTGCATGACACGTTGTTGTCGATCATTTCCGGGCTGACTATGGGGGCGACGGCCTATTTTCTCAAAAACTGGACCTCGGCCCCGGATCGTCATACGCCCATCATTGTGGGCGTCACGCTGGCGGATGTGGCGCTGCTGCTGATCGGGTGGGTCGCGAAGCAGAGCTGGTTGCCGACGGTGACCGAGACCCTGCTTATCCTTGTCTGCTCGGCCTATTTCCTGCATCGCATGTGGGTGCTGGCGCAGTCTCAGCCGCAACTGCTGTTGCGTTCCTTCCCCTTTCTGTCGATCGGGCTGGTGACGACCCTTTATGATCTCTACCACGGCCTGTTCGGTCTGGCGCGGCCGCTGACGGCGGGGCTCTACTTCCCCTTTGTAATCATTGCCGGGATCGCCATTGACCTGGTGACGCGGGGGTTTGAGCTGTACCGCACAGCCGAAGAACAGCGCGATGATCTGGCGCGGCAGGTGCGCGACCGTGAAGCCGAAATCCGCGCCTCCTATGCCCGGCTTCAGGAGCAGGAGCAGCTCAACGCCGTCAATGCCGAGCGGCAGCGCCTGATCCGCGACATGCACGACGGGGTAGGCGGGCATCTGGTCAGCCTGCTGATGCAGCTCAAGCTGGGGGCCGTGCCGGCAGAGACGATGCGCGTCAATATTCAGGCCGCCGTGGATGACCTGCGCCTGATCATCGACTCGATGGATTCGATGGGGGATTCGCTGGAGGTGGGGCTTGCCATCTTCCGCGAACGGATGCGCCCGCGCCTTCAGGTGGTGGGGGTGGAACTGAACTGGCGCAACGCGCTGGAAGCGGAGCCGCGCGGCTATCGGCCCAACGAAATTCTCAATATTTACCGTATTTTGCAGGAAGGGGTTACCAATGCGCTCAAACACGCGCAGCCGAAAACCATTGACCTCAGCCTGCGCGCCGACCCGGACCAGCCGGGCTGGCTGATCCTGACGCTCAGTGATGACGGGGTGGGCTTTGCCACCGATGAGCGCGCCTCTGCCGGGCGAGGCCTGAGCCACCTGCGCCGCCGCGCCCAGATGATCGGTGGCCGCATCGACATCGTGTCGGCACCGGGCAGCGGGACGACGATCCGCCTCTACGTGCCGCCGCCGTCACCTGCGTCTTGATATGACGGCCATAATAAACTAAACTAAGCGGACTTGGTTTAATGAGGTGGCTATGATCACGGTCAATATACACGAGGCCAAAACCCACCTGTCGCGGCTGGTGGAACAGGCAGCCAAAGGCGAAAGTTTCATCATCGCCAAAGCGGGTAAGCCGGTGGCGCGGGTAAGCGCCATCGACGCGCCTGATCGGGCACAGGTGCGCCGTCTGGGGTTCCTAAGCGGTCATATCCGCACGCCGGACGATTTTGACCGTATGGGCGAAGAGGAGGTCGCGCGCCTGTTCGGTGGCGCATGAAACTGCTGCTCGATACGCATATCCTGCTGTGGGCGGCGGGTGAGCCGGAAAAACTGCCGCCTGAGATAAGGCGCCCACTCGAAGACCTGGAAAACACGCTGCTGTTCAGCGCCGCCAGCCTGTGGGAGGTCGCCATTAAACGCGGGCTGGGGCGTGAGGATTTTCAGGCCGATCCGCGTCTGTTGCGGCGCGGACTTCTGGATAATGGCTATGTCGAGCTGCCGATCCTGAGCGCCCATACGGTGATGGTCGATACCCTGCCGCCTATCCACAAAGACCCGTTCGATCGTCTGCTGGTGGCGCAGGCCCTGTATGAAGGTGTGAAGCTGATCAGCGTCGATCCGCAGGTATTGCGCTATTTCGAGGCGTCTGCCTCTTCCCTGTGAAAGCCGGCCCCGCTATAGGGTGAATATGACCGACTCTGCCTCCAGATATATCCAGGGCCGCACCGGCCCGTGGGAACTCGTTATCGGCC
>NZ_JAIWNX010000036.1 GCF_020217185.1 Asticcacaulis sp. | reverse complement strand
TTGAGATTCACGCTCAGGTCGCCTCGACCTCCAAACTGTTTTCGGGTGCCGCCGTAGGCTTCGGCGCGGGCCCCAACGAACAGGTGAGCCTTGTGGACGCGGGCTTCCCCGGCATGTTGCCGGTGCTGAACCGCTTTTGCGTCGAGCAGGCGGTGAAGACGGGTCTGGGCCTGAAGGCGCAGATCAACCCGCATTCGCGCTTTGACCGCAAGAACTACTTCTATCCCGACCTGCCGCAGGGCTATCAGATTTCGCAGCTCTTTTACCCCATCGTGGGGGAGGGCGAGGTGCTGATCGACCTGTCGGACGGCACGCAGAAGACGGTGCGGATTGAACGTCTGCATCTGGAACAGGATGCGGGTAAGTCGATCCACGACCTCGATCCCAACAACACCTATGTTGATCTGAACCGGGCGGGCACGGCGCTGATGGAGATTGTCTCCAAGCCGGATATCCGCTCGGCCGAAGAGGCTGTGGCCTATTTCAAGAAGATCCGCACCATCCTCGTCTATCTCGGCACGTCCGATGGCGACATGGAAAAGGGCAATATGCGCGCCGACGTCAACGTGTCGGTGCGTAAGCCCGGCGCGGAGTTTGGCACGCGCTGCGAAATCAAGAACGTCAACTCGTTCCGCTTCATGCAGCAGGCGATTGAATACGAAGCGCGGCGTCAGATCGAGATTATCGAAGACGGCGGCACCATCACGCAGGAAACCCGCCTGTTTGACTCGGTGAAGGTCGAGACGCGCTCCTTGCGGTCCAAGGAAGAGGCGCACGATTATCGCTACTTCCCCGACCCCGACCTGCTGCCCCTGGAGCTGGAGCTGGCCTGGATCGAAGACATCAAGAAGTCCCTGCCGGAACTGCCCGACGACAAGCGTCAGCGTCTGATGACGCAATATGGCCTCAGCCAGTACGATGCCACCGTGCTGGTCACCGAGCAGGCGCGCGCCGACTATTACGAGGCGGCGGCGAAAGGCCGTGACGCCAAGCTGGTCGCCAACTGGGTGACGAACGAGCTTCTGGCGCGCCTGACCAAGGACGGGCTGGAGATCGAACAGAGCCCGCTGCCGCCGGCGCACATTGCCGGTCTGGTCGAGCTGATCGAAACCAATGTGATCTCCTCGAAGATCGCCAAGACGGTGTTCGAGCACATGTGGGAAGGCAAGGGCACCATTACCCCGGCTGAGATCGTCGAAACACACGGTCTCAAGCAGGTGACGGATACCGGCGCGATTGAAAAGGCCATTGACGAGATCATCGCGGCCAACCCCGACAAGGCCGAGGCGGCGAAGGAAAAGCCGCAGGCCATCGGCTGGTTCGTCGGTCAGGTCATGAAGGCCACCGGCGGCAAGGCCAATCCGGCGGCGGTCAATGACCTGCTGAAAAGCAAGCTGGGTCTTTAAATACACAGGAAAAAGCCCCGCCGGTTGGCGGGGCTTTTTTTATTGATTGGTCGTCGGCTGGTCCCTGGTGACCGGCTCATCGGTTTGCGGCAGGGGCGGCACCGGGGCATTGGGGTCGCCCGCCTGCGGTTCATTGGTCGTCGGGGCCGGGTTGGACGGGTCCTGCATCGGATCGGTGGCTGGTTGCGTCGGCTGAGCCGGATCGCCCATGGTCGGCATCGCTCGCGTGTCCGGGGCCGGGGCGCTGGTTGTGGTGCTGGCCTCGGTCGAGACGTCAGCGGCCTGAGCGGCGCGCAGGGACTGAGCGTTCAGTTCAGCGGTGGCGGCGTTCTGCGACTTGCGGTCCTGCTTGGCCGTCGGGGCCTGCCTTTCGCTTTTGGCCGTCATCGGGTCTTGCGTCGCGGGGTCTTGCGTCGCGCCGGTTTGCGGCATGGCGTTCGTCTGGCTGGGCATGTCCTGTGCGAAGGCCGTCGGGGCGACGAGCAGGAAGGCGGCGGTGGCGGCGGTGGTGAGAAGGCGGGTCATGATGATCCTCAGGAGGTGGGGGTGAAACTCTGGTCCTGACTCTGTCACCTCCGCGCCGGTTTCTCAATTTTGCCGCCCTTGCAAAGCCCGGCCCCGCCCTTAGCCGCGGCTTATCTTCTTTATGCCCGGCGTAAAAAGGCGCTCAATTTTTGCCGTTTTGCGCCCGCAACGCCTCAGAGCCGCATCGGGCGCTTACAGAACCGGGGGCACCCCTGAGGCCGTCCTGACGTGTCCGCAATGTGTCTTATGCTTTTCCAACGCCCGCAGCCCCTTATCCCCAGCACGGCCTTGCGCCCTTGACCGGCGCGTGAGAGATTGCGCTTCAACAAAAGGGGGACCGTATGGCGTCCGACTATGCCCTCAGTCTTGAGGGGGTGAGCAAATATTACGGCGACTTCGCTGCGGTGCAGGATCTGAGCTTCCGCGTGCCGCGCGGCTCTATCTGCGGCTTTCTGGGGCCGAATGGGGCGGGCAAGACGTCGAGCGTGCGCATGATGCTGGGCCTGTCGCAGCCGAGCGCCGGTACCATCACCGTGCTGGGCGGTGAGGGCGCCAAGGTGCTCGACCGCATCGGCTTCCTGCCCGAAGAACGCGGTCTGTATCGCAAGATGTCGCCGGTGGACATGATCGTCTTTCTGGGCGGGCTGAAGGGTATGAAGGCCTCGGCGGCGCGCAAACGGGCCATTGAGCTTCTGACGGCGCAGGGCCTCGGCGAATTTATGTATAAGCCGATCAAGTCCCTGTCGAAGGGCATGTCGCAAAAGGTGCAACTGATCGGCTGTCTGGTCCACGAACCGGAGCTGGTCATTCTCGATGAACCCTTTTCGGGGCTCGATCCGGTCAATCAGCAGGGGCTGGAGGACATGATCCGCGACCTGGCCAAGCGGGGCGCGACCGTGCTGTTTTCCACCCACGTCATGGCCCATGCCGAGCGCCTGTGTGAAAACGTCGTCATGCTGACCAAGGGGCGCAAGGTGTTCGAAGGCACACTGCGTCAGGCGCGCGAACGCGCACCGCGCTATCTGGAGCTGGAGGGCGTGCTGAACCGTGAGCAGGTTACGGGTCTGCCCGGCGTGTCCGAAGTGATCGACGGCGGTGCGGGCGAAGAGGGCACGCATCGCTGGCGTCTGCGCTTCCTGCCCGGCGTGACGCCCAATGAGGCGCTGAAGACGGTGCTGGTCGGCGGGCTGGATGTGCGCCGCTTCGAAGCGCATGAGCCGACCCTGCACGACGCCTTTATCGTCCTCACCAATGGCGGAGAACCGGCATGAGCCCGGTTGGATTTCAGCGCGCCGAGACGCTCTCGTTGGCGCAAGCCATTCAAATCGGTCGCCAGACAGAATGGGATTATACCATAGTAGCGCAGTCACCATTCACAGCAGAGGCTGTAGCCAAGATTTTTGATAGCACAGATCACGTCGCCGACTGGAAAGGTGAGGGTTATTCTTACGTCTTGGATAAGGCGGATATGGATGTTTTGTGTGAAGCGGCGGCTCGCTACGAACTAGACGACGCACAAGTTCGGGACTTCATAATCTACTACGCTACTTTCGATGCTGATCCGCCATGGCTCGCTGATCTGCTTAAAGCTAAAAATGTGGCCAAGGGAGAACCGGCATGAAGACGCTTTTGATCGCGCGCCGCGAATATCTCGCCTTCGTCAAGACGGTCGGTTTCTGGCTGTCCCTGCTGGTCCTGCCGGTACTGATGGCCGGATCGGTGTTTATCCCCATACTGATGAGCCGCAGCGGTGGCGAAGAGGCCAGCCGGGTCGCCATACTCGACCTCAGCGGCGAAAACCTGACCCCGTCTTTGCAGGCGTTGCTGGATCGTCCCGATCCCGCCGTCGCCGCCCTGCACGAGGCGGCCCCCAGCGTTTCGGCGCGTCAGGCCCTGCGCCAGATGGCCAGTCGCCGTGACTATCAGGCCGTCCCGTTGCCGGAGGGGCTGACGCCGGACATGACGCTGGCGGCGGCCGAGGCGCGCCTGTCGCAACTGATGCAGGCGGAAAAACGCAGCGTTGACAACGTCATCGTCGCCTATGTCGAAAAGACGCCCGAACCGCATCTGGCCTTCCACCTGTGGTCGTCGCAGACCAAGGGCAAGTCGCTGGAAGACTATCTGCGCTGGGACCTGCACGCCCTGCAATCGGCCTATTTGGCCAAACAGAAGGGCGTGGACCCGCAGGTCGCCACCGCCTTGCGTGAGGCGCGGGCCGAGATCAGCAGCCTGACCCCGGCCATTGCCGCCGCGGGCGCCGATGACAAGGCGTCCTTTACCGAGTCGCTTAAAGAAAACGGCCCGCACTTTGTCGGGATTGTCCTCAGCTACCTCACCTGGATGTCGATTTTCTCGTCTTCGGTCATCCTGTTGTCGGGGGTGATCGAAGAAAAATCGTCGCGTGTGTTGGAGGTGCTTCTGACCTCGGCCCCGGCCAGTAGCCTGCTGGTCGGCAAGGTGCTGGGTGTGTTCATGGTCCTGCTGACGGTGGCCGGGCTGTGGAGCGCGGTGGCCGGCGGTATTATGGGCTACGGACTGGCCTTTATGCCGCCGGATATGATGAACAATGTGCACGTGCTGGCCGGAGCCATCCTCAAGGTCGAGACGATCGTGCCCATGCTGCTGTTCTTTGTCGGTGGCTATCTGATGTACGGCATCACCTTTATCGCCATAGGTTCCTTCTGTGAGACGCAGAAGGAGGCGCAGGCGATCATGGGGCCGATCGTGGTGGTGCTGATGATCCCGATGATGAGCCTTCAGGCGGCGCTGATGTCGCCCGACCTGCCGCTGATCCGCTACCTGTCGTGGGTGCCGCTGTTTACGCCCTTCCTGATGCCGCTGCGGGTTCTGGGTGGCGCGCCGTGGTGGGAGGTTCTGGCGACACTGGCCGGCATGGGGGCCATGGCGTGGCTGATGATCCGGCTGGGGGCCCGCGCCTTCAAGCAGGGCGCGCTGGGCGGCGGCAAGTTTAGCTGGAAGGCTCTGATGGGACTGTCGCGCGGATAGGGCTGGTATGATTAAAATAAACAGACTTGTTGCAGGGCTTCTAATAATAATCGGGACAATATTGATTGTTTTTCCCATAGCCGTTTGTATATTTTTTATTTACTACGCATTAAGAGGCAATGCGTTGAGTGAGCTTTTTGAGCAATCCCAATTGGGAAATAATCCCGACCTGTTGAAAATTTATTTTTCAATGGTTATTTCTGGTGTTGCGTTAGTGTGGTTTGGGTTTGGGGTTAAAAATAAACGTACGATATAGTATTTAATTTATATATTTTAATTATAATTTATTTATTATAGCGAATGGTCTTTTGGAATATACTGTTCATGGAATGATTTCGAATCTGCGGTATCCCGCTCGCTACATTTTTAAAAAAATTTCTCAAATGAAGGTTGTCAATCCACATATAAATATTTCTTTGTAAATCTGAGTATAGATAAAGGTTAAAAATCTGTAGGTTCCGGCTTTTTGTTTGGTTCCAAGAGATTTTCAAAGGTTGAATTAAAAGTGCCTCCAGCCCGTGAAGCTGGAGGCTTTTTTATCAATATATTTATGACGTTACTTCTCGACCTTGGCATCGCTTTGCGCGCCGACCTGCGCCGAGGCACCGTCACCGCTGACATTGGCATTGCCGGAGACTCTGGCACTGGCTTCGGTCGAAGGTGCCGCCTGCGCGGCGCTGTTCACCGCCGATTGCGTCGTTGCCTGCGCCTTATGCTTGGCCTTGTGCGCGGTATTGTAGGCCGAGTTGGCGGTTGGTTCGACGCCGGAGCGGGCGCGGGTGGCGGCGTCCTGAGCCGTGCCCGTGGCGCTGTCGATCGTCGAAGACGGATTGACGCCGATCTGGCCCTGCGCCCCCAGGCTGCCGCCGACGGTGGATTGCGTGCGGTCCACCTGTCCGGTCAGGCCGCCGGTGACGCTGCCCTGACCGCCCAGAAGCTGGGCCGAGGCGGGCAGGGCGGCCGCTGCGGCCATCAGGGATACGGAAAGAACAACTGCGCGTTTCATTTGGGTTTCCTCATTAAGGGTTGTACCACCCCGTCAGGAAACGCGGGTTTTCGGGCTGAAATGTGCCGGAAAGATAAGCCCGGAAACAGAAGACCTGAGCCGCGGCATAAGCCCCGCATAAAAAACCCCTCCGGCAGGACCGGAGGGGTTTTGACCTGCATCGGCCACCCTATCAGAACACGTCGTAAAAGACGTCGATGATACGGCCGGTGCGCAGATCGACCAGAACAATGTCGCTGCCGACGAAATAGTATTCGCAGCCATAGGGCTTGCGCGGCAGGAAATAGAAGTCCGGGTCATAGACGCGGTAGCTGTAGAAGTAGCGCGGCAGGTAGTCGCCATAGTCGTAGCGATAGCCGTAATACTCGCTCGGCACGCGGTAATAGCCGTAACGCGGGGCGAAATAGAAGCCTATGCGCACCCCCGTGTAGGACCGGAAATCGCGATGCGTGCGCCAGTTATAGGCGTGGCGCGACGACCAGCCGTTGCGGTCAGAGTCATGACCGTCCCAGCCGCCATTATAGCGGCTGTCATTATTGCGGCCCCGGTTGTCCCAGCCGCCACGGTCACGGTCATTGCGGTCATTACGGCCCCAATCGCGCTCATTACGACCTGAGTTTCCGCCGCGATTGTCCCAACCGCCCCGGTTGTCGTTACCGCGATTGCCGGTCCAGCCGCCGGGCGTGGTGTCGCGCCCGCCGTTCCAGCGCCCATCATTGCCGGGCCGGGTTTCCGGACGTGTTTCAGGGCGTGTCTCAGGTCGCGTCTCCGGACGGTTGTCATTGCGATCCGGGCGACCCTGCCAGCCGCCGGTGTTGCCACCGGTATTGGCTCCGGGGGTACGATCCGGGCGTCCGGCCGTATTGTCCTGACCCGGCTGACGGTTCCAGCCGCTGCCCGGATTGGTGTTGCGCGGGGTATCGCCGCGGTTCCAGCCACCGCCAGTGTCGCCACGTGGGCCGCGTTCGCCACCCCGGTCGCCGCCCCGATCACCGCGTTCCGCACGCGGCTCGCTCACTTGCGGGCGCGGCTGCGGTGCCGGCGGGGCCTCGCTGCGTTGATCCGTCTGGCGCTGCAGAAACGCCGTCGTACCGGCGTAAGCGGTGCCGGAAGTCAGAGGCAATGACGTAAAGGCGATGACCGCGCTCAGGGCTGTGGCGCTCAGTCTCAGGGATTTGGACGACCGGTGGGTCATGGTTTCCTCGATGGCGGCGATTTTTTTGCCGCCCTACGCATGGACGGAGACGCTTTTCTCCGATTGCTTTCACTATGCGCTTGTCTGGCTGAACTGAAACTGAACGAAACCGCGCAGGTATCGGTCAGGGGGCGACGATGACGGCACCAAGCTGAGTCAGGGGCTTCACTGATTCTAAATTCAGACATTAACGCACCGCTTGGTTTGGAAAGTTGTTATTGTCGAGAAATTTATCAAATTTTATCAAATTAAACTCAAATATTGTGAAATAAGTAATAATATTTACTTGAATAGTTAACGTAATAATTAATATTAATTCAATTTTTACATAAAAAATTCACAGTAAATATCGTCGTTAACTTTAATTTCACTTGGCGGTGGAAAACTCATCTCATCGACCACTTGATTTCGGGGGCCGCGCAAAAGGCGCGGAGACGAAGATGACGAACGAGACCCTGCCTCTGCCGACGCCGGATATGAACGGTGATGATCTGTTCAAGCTCGGCATGATGTATTCCACCGGTCAGAACGGTGCGCCCGTGGACCTGATTTCGGCGCACATGATGTTCAACCTCGCTTCGATGCGCGGATCGATGGAAGCGACGCTTTACCGCCGCGAACTGTCGAAGGAAATGGAACGCGAAGACGTCGCCGAAGCCCAGAAGGCGGCTCGCCGCTGGCTGGATCAGGGCCACACCCGCTACGCGGCCTAGAGCCTTCGTTGGCTCAGTTGAGCCGCCGAATGGCTCTAGGTTTTTGTGTGATCGCGCAATTTTTCCGAAAACCGTTGCACACTTTTCGGATTGCGCTCTAATTCTGGCTATAGAGCAGCCAGTTCATGATCCCCGCCGGGACAATGTTGTTGATGTTCTGTTCGACCCACACGCCGGCCTTGGCGATGCGGGTCTTGGGCACAAAAACGATGTCGTGGCGGCGAAGGGCGACGGCCACCGAGGCCTTGCCATTCAGCGGGCTTTTGAGATCGATCAGCCTTTGCATGATCGTCCCGTCCAGACCGCGACGCAGGATCAGCACCTGCTGCGACTTGGCGGCATTGGTAAAGCCGCCCGCCGCCAGCGCCGCCGACAGGGCGTCAAAATCGCCCGGCATCTCGACCCAACCGGGATTGCGCACCTCACCGCCGACCAGCACGCGCGTATTGCCCGTGTCGCCGGGGAAGACCGTCACTTCGGGGTGGCGCAGATAGGGGCGGTACAGTTCGGTGATTTCCGTTTGTAAGTCCGGCACACTTTTATAAGCGGCCATGACCTGCCCGACGAGGGGCAGGGTGATGCGGCCATCCTGACCGACCTGCGTCGTCCGACTGAGTTCCGGCGCACCCGGCACCTGAATCTCCAGCTTGTCTGCCGGATAGAACAGATAGGGCGGGTCTTCGTCCGTCCACTGCGAAAAGCGTATGGGGGTCGCTTCGGGGGCGCGCGCCGCCTGTGCCGCAGGGCCAGCCATCAGGGCGCTGAGGCCCAGTCCGGTCAGTCCCAACATCAAGGCGCGTTTGCTGAGCATGGCGGCGTCCACAAAATTCAGTCCGTCTTAACCTTCGTTTAAAATGGGTAACGGTTGGTTAATTTTTTCGTTAGTTTTTGAGCGATTTTCTTTAATCTATTCAATGCGGCATCCGACTTTGCGGCCTGTTTCCGACTTTGCATGAAGTCGGACGTCCGACTTCATGCTATTTTGTTCTCATTTCAGGGCAAGGTTTTGCACGGCCGCGTAGCGCTCATAAAGGGCCGCTGTCTCTTGCGCACCTTCCTCGGTAAGCATCAGGTAATGCCTGCGCAGTATGCGCTCGGCGTCCCTCTGGCTATGGCCCGTCCAGAGGGGAATTCTGTCCAGCGGGATACCGGCGAGGAACAGGCGCGTGACGCAGGTATCGCGCGTATCGGACAGGTTCAGTTCATGCAGCGTCACCAGTTCCGGCAGGTCGCCTATGCGGACCTGTGCCATGACGGCCGTGCGGGCCTCGCGGTAGCGCTCGCCTATCGTCTTGCTATGGTGCGGGCCGCGTGTGAGTTCGCCGCGACGGAAGAGGAAGGGTGCAACGTCCGGCGTGATGTAGTTTATGCCGTCTGAGGCGAGGGCCTGACGTCGGCGCTCGGCGCGCGCGCGGACCTGCGGTAGCCATGCGACGACGGCCTCCTGCTTTGTCTTGACGCGCCGGAAGCGCCATATGTCGCTGTTGAAGTCGCCCAGGCGCAGGGTACACATGTCAATCTGGCTTGCGCCTGTGTAGCATCCGGTGACTACGGCGTCGGCCACGTCTTCGAAGCCGTTTTCGTCGCACCATGTAACAAAGGCCGACTCGATGGCAAAAGGCCAGATCATGATCCGCCCTTCCGGTTGCGCCTTTTTCAGCTTCGTACAGGGCGAGTCGGATACCCAATCGTTCAGCATGGCCCAGCTATAGGCCGCGCCAAGGGCGGCCGTGATCAGGTTTGCCATAGACAGGCTGCGCGTTTCGATCAGATCTTCGTACCAGAGGCGTATCTGCCCGCGCGTGAGGCTCTTGACGTCTTCCGGCCCGAAGCGCCGGTCAATGTGATGGCGGACCTTCAGATACTGCTTAAGGGTGCTGCCGGAGGTGGCTTTTGGTGGGTTGGCGAAATAGCCATCCAGCATGGACGATACGGTCCGGTTCGATCTGGGGACCCGCGCCGGGTCATGTGTCGGCCGAAGCGCGAGATAGTCACTGGCGGCCGTGATAATGTCCTGCACCATGGCCCTGCGCCAGCGCGCTTCGTCGTCGGCCGGGGGTTGCAGTTTTTCGAGAATGATCCGCAGCTTTGTCCGCGCGGCTTCGCCGTCAGCGGTTTGCGCGTGCGCCTCGCGCAACAGTCCCGCCCA
>NZ_JAIWNX010000035.1 GCF_020217185.1 Asticcacaulis sp. | reverse complement strand
GGTGATTTGGTGCGCCCTACCTTCACGCCGTCCATCCTCTATACCTGCGGCCATCATTGCGCGCACTATGACGGCGGCGGGTGCTGGTGTACCTGGGAAGATAGGGATGAATTTCCGGACCTGAATTGCGTCCGGTGTCATTCCTTTGTGACCGACGGACGGATAGAGTTTTTATCCGACTGTAGCCACGACAAGGCGGGGCAGACTATCAATCTTCCGCCCTGCGAATGACAAAAGCCCCGTCGATCATTCGGCGGGGCTTTTTGCGTTCAATTCCGACATGGCGTCTTGGTGTTTTGAATGCGTTATTGCTTTGTTTTTTCACATTCCGACTTGGCGTTGAAATTAACATGTAAGTCGGAAGTGACATAAATGCTAAATCATTGAAATCTATAAGTATCGCAATTCATTAAATTTAACGGTTGGTTAATGCCTCGGATAGAAACTCCCCACAGATAGATCGGAGGCACAGCGTCCGAATCATGGTTTTCCCTGGCATACAAAGAACCAGGTGATGTGAAGGGGTTTAGGGCTGAATGCGCGCGCAGGGCGTTTACAGCGAAGAGATGGAGAGCACAGGCGGTGAGCGCCGGGCCACCCGCGCGCCCGTGCGGCGGCGTTATGCCTACGATGTCGATGACATGCTGCGCCTTTTGCTGCGCGAATGGTGGCTGATGCTGCTGGTCTTTGCCATTATCTTCGGCGTGGGCGCCGGTTTTGCCATGACCCTGAAAAAGAGCTACACGGCCGATGCGTCGCTGCTGATGCAACTGGGGCAGGACTATGTGTATGTGCCTGCGGCCGGGGATGCGGCGCGCGGGGCCATCGCCACCATCGACGAAGTGGTGCAGTCGGAAGTCGAAATCCTCAACTCCGCCGAACTGAAGCACCGCGTGATCGAAAAGCTGGGCTACCACGCTATTGATCCGAGTTTTCCCAAGACCTTCACGCCGCGCAACGAAACCGAGCGCGCGCAGGCCGATACGCGGGTGATGAGGACGCTGAGCGGCCTGAAGACCGAAACGGCACCCCAGAGCAATATTGTGCGCCTCAGCTTTACGCACAAGGACCCGCTGGCCGCCGCCCTGATCCTCAATACCTTTATTGATCTTTACCAGACCTATCGCCACGAAGTGTTCATGGACGTCACCGCGCCCCTGCTGGAGAACCAGAAGGCGGCCTTTGACCGGCGTCTGCGTCAGGCGGACCAGACCTATGAAGACTTCCTGCTGCGCAACGGGGTGGGGGATTTTCAGGCGGCCAAGGCCACCTATACCAAGCTCTATGACACGGTTATGTCGGAAATCTATGTGGCCGATGCGGGGCTGGCTACGGCGCGGGCGCGTCTGTCGGCCATTACGGCGCGGCTGGGGCAACAGGCGCCGGAAATGAGCACCGAGCGGCAACTGGACCTCAGCGTGCCGTCGAAGATTCTGGCCCTGAAGCAGCAGCGGGCCGAGCTTCTGACGCGCTATACGCCGGCGGCCCCGGCGGTGCGCGACCTCGATGAGCAGATCCGGGCGCTGGAGACGATGCAGGCCTCAGGCCGCGCCATCGGCGAGAAGGAACACCGTATCGGGGTCAACCCCATCTATCAGCAACTCCTGACCGACAAGCTGACGCTGGAGGCGGAAATCGCTGCGACCTCTGGCCGCCGCACGCAGCTTCAGGCGCAGGCGGATCAGGTGACGCAAAAGCTTCAGTCGCTGGTCGGCATGGAGGCCGAATACAACAGCCTGGCGACGGAACGTAACGCCTTGCAGACCAATATCGCCACCTTCACCCAGCGGATTCAGGAAACCCAGGCGGCGCGTGAAATCTCCGAAAAGGCGCAGGACACGGTGCGGGTCGTCAACCGCGCCCGCCCGCCGGACAAGGCCAAGAGCCTGCAAAAGCCGGTCTTCATTCTGGCCTTCCTGTTCGGGGGGTTCACGGCCCTGTGTGCCGGGCTGGCGCGCGTCTTCCTGCGCAAGGGTTTCCTGAGCGCCGACATGGCCTCAAAGACGCTGGGCCTGCCGGTACTGGCGCAAGCCAGAGCCAAATAAACCCTCGCGAAACAGGCCCCCGAAACAGACCTTTGTCAGAAAAGGGTCGCGTTCAACCCATAGGTTTCTGATCCAAAACGGCTTATGGTATCAGCAGGCGCGTAAAGGCGCGATTCGCATACATTGCATATTGAGTTCTATGGTCGATCTGACGCGGGAAATGGCCGATCTGATGGCGGCGCTCAGGGGCGGTTCGCAGGCTGCCGGGAGCGGCCGTGGGCGCGCCCTCCTGTTCGTGTCGGCCTGCGGTGGCGAAGGCGTCTCGACCGTGGCGCGCGAATATGCGCGTTGCGAAGCGGCCTTTGCCAAACGCCCGGTGTGGCTGGTCGATGCCGACTTGCGGCAGCAGACGCAGCTTGAGGCCTTACTGGAGGAGCCCACGCGCTTTGGCCCGCCGGGGCCGGTATCCTCGGCCTCTCCCGATGGCTCGGTCTTCTTTGCCCTGTCGCCGAAGGCGCTGGACCCGCAGGGTCAGCCTGTGCCCGACAGCCACTACCTGATCGCACGGCCCTTTCTGGACAAGCGCCTGTGGGTGACGCGCCTGCGCGACCACCTGCTGCTGCCGGGGCAAAAGGCGCGGTTGTTTGAGCAATCCTCCTACTGGCAGGCCCTGCGCACCCATGCTCAGGCCATTGTGGTCGATGCCCCGGCCTTTGACCGTTCGGATGCCGTGCTGAAACTGGCGCCGCTGGTGGACGGGGTGGTGCTGGTGGTCAGCGAAGGCGAGGGCGACATCGACGCCCGCGTGGCGCTGAAAACCGAGATTGAACAGGTGGGCGGCCGTCTGCTCGGCATGGTCTATAACAAGAGCCGTACCGCCGCCCCGCCGGCGAGGCGCAAGGTCGCGCGCGGCTGATGGTTGGCGATATCCTCCGTGGCATCCGGGAGGACTGGGACGGGCAGTGGCTGTCTTTCGGTCTGGCGGTGTTTATCCTGTTCATGTTTTCGCAAGGGTGGGTGTCGCCCATCTTTGGCTATTCGACCGAACAGTCGCCCATGGCCGGGGCCATTATCCGCAATATCTATTATCCGGTTTACCTGTGCGCGCTGGTGCTTCTGGCCCTGACGTGGAAGTCGGTCTTGGCGGGCGTGATCCGCACGCCGCTGCTGGTCACGCTGATCCTGCTGTGCGCGGCGTCCTACCTGTGGTCGATTGACCCGTCAGCCACCTTGCGCCGCTTTGTGGCCTTCGCCATGACCTGTCTGGCCGGCTATGTCATCGCCGCGCGCTTTTCGTGGAGCAGGCTGATCGAGGTGATCGCGGTCACCTATCTGATCCTGATTGCCGGGTCGTTTGTCATGGCCATTGTGTTCCCGGACAAGGGGCGCATGACTGAGCTGTTCGTCGGGGCGTGGCGCGGGGTCTTTGCCGAAAAGAACAATCTGGGGGCCGTGATGGATGTCGGCTTTCTGGCCTGTCTGGCCGCGGGGATTCAGGTGCCCAAACGCCGCTGGCTGTGGTTTGCCGCAGCGGGCGGGGCGGCGTTTCTGGTGCTGATGTCCACCTCCAAGACCTCGCTGCTGGCGCTCATTCTGGGGGCCGGGATGATGGCCTTTGTCTGGCTATCGCGGCGCGGGCCGCTTCTGGGGGTGTTCCTGACCTGGGTTGCGGTGTGCGTACTGCTGGCGGTGGGTAGTTTTGTCATTCTGATGCCGGACCAGTTGTTTCACCTGCTGGGTAAGGACGCGACGCTCACCGGGCGCACCAATATCTGGGCCGGGATCGACTTTGTGATGCACAAACAGCCGGTTACCGGCTATGGCTACGGCGTCGTGTGGTCCACCGAGGGGGAGTGGACCCCGCTGCGCTGGATCACCGAGGTGGCGGGTTTTCGCGCCTATCACGCCCATTCGTGCTGGTACGAGGTGTGGCTGGCGCTGGGCTATGTCGGCCTGACCGTGTGGGCGCTGGTGTTTATCGAGACGTGGCTGAAGGCCTTTTACCGCACCTATCGCGGTGACGGGGGTTATTTCGCCCTGCCGTTTATCACCGTCTATTCGCTGATGAGCCTGACCGAGAGCATCGCTATCGGCTGGAACGACATCCGCTGGTGCCTGATCGTGCTGATTATCGTCAAGCTGGCCCTGCCGGGCGATGGGCCGGTGGTTGCGGCCCCCGTTGCGCCTGCGCGGCCAAGACGCGGGCTGTACGATTAAAATAACCACAAACCGGGTGTGTTTGTGTGGTGGGCGTTTGAAGAGTCACCACAGATTACACAGATTTCACAGATTATGCCCCGGTTCACACGCCTTCCGTGGGGCGCATATTCAAGGGCGCGAAGCGCCAAATCTGTGTAATCTGTGGTTTCCAAAACTGAGCATCAAAGGATGCAGCCGTGGAACGCCTTACCCGCCTGCGCGGCGGGCCCCTTCGGCATAGGTGATGACCTCAAAGCCGAGCGTCTGGGCGGCGGTGGCCAGTGTCTCCAGCGTCTCCGGCGTGCAGCCCCAGGGCGACGGGTTTTCGCGCACATCGTGGGTGTAGAGAACCAGCCAGCTTTGCGGGGTTTTGAGCGCCTGCGCCATCCACTCCAGCGCCAGCCGCTCACCGTTGTCGCCTTCGATGCCGACGGCCGGGGCCTGATTGAGGTCGCTGCCGGAGCGGATCAGGCCGTGGTGCAGGGCGCGCGATGAGCGATAGCGGTCGCCCAGCACGGCCTTGGCCTGCGGCGACACATCGCCATAGGGATAGGCAAAGGTGGTTGAAGTCGGAACGCCAAGCGATTGAATGAGCTTCTGATTTTCGTCCACGCTTAAAGCAATGTCGGCACCCTTCGCCTGACCGCAGTCGATGTGCATCAGGGTGTGGCAGGCGATCTCATGGCCGCGCGCGTTCAGGGCGGCGATCTGAGCGGCGGTGGTGTAGGGGCCGAAATGGCTGTCCTGCCCCATCAGACCCGCGGAGATGAAATAGGTGGCGCGATAGCCGTGGCGCTCCAATATGCCTGCCCCGGCAATGGCCGCCGATTGCGGGGCGTCATCGAACGAAAAGGTCAGCAGGGGCTTCGCCAGCCCTTTCAACTGCGCCGGTTTGCGGAACAGCAGCTTTGAGGCGCGGCGGCGCAGCTTGCCATACAGCGAACGGTCGGCGGCGTAGGCTTCGGCATAACTCATCAGACGACCTCGGAATAAAGGGCGGCGCGGTACAGGCGCAGGCCAAAGGCGCGGGCCTTCAGCGGCAGGGCTTCGCTGCGGATCACGCCGCGCAAGGTGGCGCGCAGGGCCCCGCGCAGGGGCAGTTTGCGGATCAGGCGCGCGGCGCGGTAGCTGGCATAGGTGGCGACGACCTGTGGGTGTTTGTCTATGACGCGGGCGAAGTTGCCGACCGATTGCTCATACTTGCGCATCAGGGTGTCCGCCGTGTCGAGCCCCAGATGGGTGGCGGGGTTGTCGATGTGCTGCACGCCAAACTGCTGCGCCACGCGCATGGCCCATTCGACGTCTTCCCAGCCCCAGCCGGTGAAGCGGTTGTCGAAATCCTGCGCGGCGAAGACGTCGCGGCGGATCAGCAGGTTCGAGGTGAAGACGTATTTTTCCGGCATCAGGGCGCGGGTGGCGGCATCGAGGCAGTCGCTTTTGGTCGCCATCAGGCGGTGGATGGCAAAGCGTTTGTCCATCGGGGCCTGAAGCAGAGAAAAGCCGCCAAACACCACGGCAGGCCGGTCCTCCATCACCTCAAGCCAGCGCGTCAGGAAGTCCGGCGCATCGGGCAGCATGTCGGAATCGAGGCACAGGAAATAATCGCCGCGCGCGGCTTGGGTCAGGCGGTTGCGCCCGCGCGCCCGGCCTTCATTGTGCGTCAGGCTGAGGAAGGTGACGGGCAGGGTGATCTCATCAATCGTTGACATCACCTCTTGCGTCAGTTCGAGCTGCCCGGACCCGTCATCCAGCAGCACGATCTCCACCCCCGGCGTCGGCGTCAGGGCGCGCAGCAGGGTGGCCGGGCTTTCCTTATAGAAGGGGATCAGCACCGACAGGCGCGGTGGCGGGGCGGCTTCATAGGCGGCATTGGTGACGACGGTGGCGGTCATGCGGCCGACCCTAACCCAAAGCGTTTAAGGAAGCGTTGGCTGTGCGCGCGGACGTCGTTGAGGTTCAGGGCCAGAGCCAGCACGGCATAGACCACGACGCCGGTCACGCCCTTTAGTACCAGTTCAACGATACCGCCAAAGGCGGGGATCAGCCGCACGCACAGGACCATCACCAAGGTGGCGGCGGCCGTCAGCATCAGGTCACGCCACGGCACGGGCAGGGCGATGGCGCGGCGTCCCAGAGCCCACGAGCCGATCAGCCCAATGCCAAAGCTCAGCGCGGTCGCCAGACCGGCCCCCCACAGACCGTAAAGCGGGATCAGCCACAGGTTCAGTCCGACATTGGCAATGGCCGGAATGGCCATGGCCACGGTCAAAAGTTTTGTTTTTTTTGACAGGGTAAAGGCCTGAAGGAAATAATAGGTGTTAAAGCCCGACAGCAAGGCACCGACGCTGATCAGGGCGGTGACGCTGAGGGCCTGTGCGCGCAGGCCTTCGCCAATCAATAGTTGAGCCAGCGGCGCTTCGACGGCGATCAGCCCGCCGACCGCCGGAAACAGCACCAGCGCCATGACGCGGAACTGATCGCGGGCGTGAGCTTTCAGGGCGTCGGGACCGCCGCTTTCCAGCGCGTGCACCAGCGCCGGGCCACCTGCGGCACCGAACCACAAAAACAGCACGTCGAGGATGCGCGAGGCGAGGCTATAGCCCGCGTGATAGGCCCCGGCCTCGGCTTCGGACAGGAAGCCGGCGATCAGAAAGCGGTCCACCGTATAGAGCGCCAGGGTGAGGATCAGGCTGGCCGAAACGGGCAGGCCGTAATGGGCGTACTGCCGGGCACGGGCGGCATCGAAGGCCCCCTTGCGCGCGCGGCCCCAGTCTTCGCGGGCGACAAACGGCAGACAGGCGGCGGCCACGATCCCGGCGGCCAGCAGCGGCGCGCCGCCCCCTAAACCGGCCCACGCCAACAGAGCGCCGAGAGCAAACCCGCCGACGGTCTGGATCATATCCAGCGTCGAGGCGGTGCCGACGCGCCCTTCGGAGCGGCGCTGTTCCTGCACCATCTTGATCAGGCTGCGGAAGACGACGACGCCCAGCCCGCAGCCAATGGCCAGCTTGAGTGCCTGCGTGTGCGCCTCCGGCGCGGGCCACAGCCACAGACCGGCGGCGCAGACGACGGCAAACACCACAGTCACCCCCGCAAACAGGCGATAGAGCGTGCCATACAGCGCCGGGGCTTCGGGGTCTTCGCGCGATTCCGACGGATAAAAGCGTGCCATGGCCGCTTCGATCCAGGTAAAGCACAGGGTCTGAGCAAGACTCGATACGCCAAAGGCCAGCGCATAGCGGCCATAGTCATCGGGCGACAGAAGGCGGGTAAAGGTGATCAGGGTGGCAAACCCGATCAACCCCTGCAACAGATTGGCGGGAAGGTATCCCCACAGGCCTTTCCAGAACATCGGCCTTACCGGACGGCGTGGCGGTCGCCAAGGATGCAGGGCACCGTCATGGCCATGATGTACAGGTCGAACCAGAAGGACTGGCGTTCGATATAGTCGATATCGAGTTGCACGCGGCGGCGCACGTCTTCGGCGTTTTCCAGCGCGCCGCGTGACCCTTTGATGGCGGCCCAGCCGGTCATGCCGGGCTTTATGCGGTGCCGCCAGGCGTATTCGGTCACCAGCTTGGCAGAATCGGCGTCGCCGGTCTTCATGCCGATGGCGTGCGGGCGCGGCCCGACCAGCGACATATCGCCCCGCAAAACGTTGAACAGTTGCGGCAGTTCGTCGAGGCTGGTCTTGCGGATAAAGCGCCCGACGCGGGTGACGCGGTCGTCGTCGCGCGACACCTGACGCGCGGCGGTCGGGTCGGCCGCTTCGATGCGCATGGAACGGAACTTCCACACAGTGATCACTTCGTTGTTCATGCCGTGACGGCGCTGACGGAAGAAGACCGGGCCGGGGCTGTCCAGCTTGATCAGCAGGGCGACCACGACCATCACCGGGGCGAAGATCAGCAGGGCGAGGGTGCCGATCACGACGTCCTGAAGCCGTTTGTGCAGGGTGCGGTGGGCGTCCGACGGTCCGACGCCATTGGCGCTCAGGCTTTGTTCAGACAGACGGTCCAGAGCGGTTTTGCGCCCGGCCTCGCTATCGACATCGACCAGCAGCGACACGGCATTGGGCAGGAGGCTCAGGCGACGGATCAGGCCTTCGACGCGGGCGCGCGCCGATGGATCGACGGCGACGACCACCCTATCGACATAGGGCGTGATCTTGTGCGACAGCAGCGCCTCGGTATCGCCCAGCACCGGCACGCCACAGACGTCACCGGGGGCGCGCGACAGGCGGTCGTCGAAAATGCCCAGAATATTGACATCGCGCCGTTCCAGCGCCGCTTCGATCAGGATTTTGGCGTCGCGCGTGGCACCCACAATGACGATATTGGGCGTCAGGAAGCCTTTGCGCCGCCAGCGCGCGACCAACCCAAACGATGCGCCGTGCAGCGCCCCCAGACCCAGCCACACGCCAACAGCCCACAGGCCAAAGACAGGGATCAGCAGGTCGGCACGACCGCTGAGGCCCGCCGTCGCAAAGCCGGCGATCAGGCTGAGCGTCACGGCGGCCAGCACGCGCAGCAGGTGCCCGCTCAGGCGCTCCTGACGACGATAGACGTAGAGATCGAAGCTCTTGAGGCTCCAGCACAGGCTGACGGCAGCGACCAGCAGCGGCAGGATGTCAGCCGCCAGCGCCCCTTGCCAGCCGCGCGACGACAGGCCCTGCGCCACAAACAGGCTGACGCCCGCGATCAGCAGCAGGTCGCTGAAACGGAAGAGGTAGGCATAGGCTTCATTGGCGCGGCGCTCACGCAGCGGCACCAGACGCTCAGGGCGGAACGGTCCGCGGCGGTGATCGGCCGGGGCCTCGGCCTTACGGCTCTGGCTCAAACCCTGAACGCGCAAGGCCTTTTCGCCCGTCACCCGGTCAGGGGCGGCGGGGGGCGTAAGCGTTTCGGCGGTGGCGCCTGTGCGTGCGTCTGTCATGACCGTTTGGGGTGTCCTTTGGGGATCATCTGAGGCGGTTTCGCCGACACCCTGCCACACGGCGTTTAGATAACCGTTAACGCAAGCCCTTTTTCCATAAGGCAAATCGTGATTTTCGGCCGATGCGACGATGTTCACACTTTTCCAGAGGGGGGCTTGGATTGCCCGTTGCCATTTGGGACAAGTCAGGCTAAGTGAACCCTTAGTGCGGAGACGTGGCCGAGAGGCTGAAGGCACTCGTTTGCTAAATGAGCGTACCCCTAAAAGGGTACCATGGGTTCGAATCCCATCGTCTCCGCCACTAAAAAAGCCAGCCCCGAAGGGCTGGCTTTTTTAGTGGCCCGAAGATCGAAAGCTGTCCGGGACTTCGAACCCTGGGTTCGAAAACGCCGCCGTCAGGCGGCGTTTCGGCGGAGCGCAGCGCAGCCAATTCCATCGCTTTCGCCATATCTTTTTAAAAGATCGCTCCATTCACGTCTTTTCTGATCGTCTGTGAAAGCCAAGTTTTGTGCTCAGCAATCTGCCTGCTTGGCTGTTTGGATACAGGCCCCTTCGACCTCTCATATGTATCGCAATTATATCCGATGCCGATATAGCTGGGGTCTGACCCAGACGAACTTGAGGCACCCCGTGGCACGCTTCCGGGAAAGCGTCGTTCCCTCAGAAGATTGAATCTCCCGTCGCGGGTTCGCTTCATGGGCGATGAGGTTATGCTGCGCTGCACAATTACAAATTTTTAATGAAAACGATTGTCGTATACGGTATGCGTATTAAAAATACCAAATTTCTTTATTAATTCAACAAGAAAATAACCTTGTAATTTACTTTATTAGCGACACAATTTTAGAGTGTGTTGCAAAATTACAATTATTTAATAATTA
>NZ_JAIWNX010000034.1 GCF_020217185.1 Asticcacaulis sp. | reverse complement strand
TGATAAGAATGTGTCACAAGAAACGAGTCAATCGTTTGACAAGGGCGCGCCAAAGCAGATGAAGTTCCCTCAGAAGCGCGCTCATTTTGAGTTGCGCATTAATGGGGGATGATCAGGTATATCTGATTAGATACTGAAATAATGAGACATTTATCCAGAAAATCATGGCTCCTCTCCGGAGCCATCGGACTTTCCATGTCCATGGGCGCGGGTGTATTAATACCGCTTATGGCTGGAGCCCTTCCTTCAGCGGCGCTCGCGCAAGACTATACCTCGGGTAGCATTACCGGGCGTGTAGTTGACGCCAGCGGAAAGCCTGTGGCCGGCGCAACAGTGACCATTACGTCAAGTTCTCAGGGGACGGTGCGCACGGCGAAAACGAATAACGGTGGCTCCTACCTCTTCTCCGGGCTACCGGCCGGCGATTATGAGCTGAAAGTCGAAGCCTCAGGCTTCGCAAGTGCGAAGGAGTCCGGCGTTACCGTCGAAATCTCCAAATCTATCGCCTACGACATCTCCCTGAGTGCACAAGGGGCCGTTCAGGAAGTTGTGGTTACCGGTTCTCGCAAACGGGCGGCGTTTAGCGGCTCAACCACCGGCGTGGTGATCGACGTGGAGAACCTGACCAAGGATGTGCCGGTGTCGCGCAACCTGACCGCTCTGGTGCTGATGTCGCCCGGTACCGTCGGCGGCGACAGTGCCTTTGGCAATCTCGCGTCGATTGGCGGGTCGTCGGTGGCTGAAAATGCCTACTATTTCAACGGTATGAATATTACCGACTTCAATAAGTACCTGGGCTCGTCCTATGTGCCGTTTGATTTTATCAAAGCGGTGGAAGTCAAAAACGGAGGATATCCCGCTGAGTTTGGCCGTGCCACCGGCGGTGTGGTGAATCAGGTGTCGAAGTCAGGCTCCAACAATTTCAAGGCGGCTCTGCATTTCAACTATACGCCCAACTCACTGCGTGAAAAAGCGCCAGACATCGTGGGTAAAAACTACGATAGCAAGAATAACGTCGTTGATGAACTCTGGACTCCCAATCACTGGGACTATAATTCCTCCAGCAGCACAAGCGTAGAATTGGGTGGTCCGATCCTCAAGGAGAAACTGTTCTTCTACTATGTCGGTGAATACAACAAGGGAGATACTCGCGACGGAGACACCTCTGGCGGTATGTCCGTGGCCAAGTCGAACAATATGTACCATGCGCTCAAGCTGGATGGCTACATAACGGAAAACCATCACCTCGAAGCCACCTATTTCGACAACACCGGCAAGACCCGCTATTCCAGCTATGAATACAATGTCGATACGGGTGAAATCGGAAACGTCACGGGCGTCAGCGACAGCGTCTATGGCGACCCCAGCTATGTATTCAAGTACACTGGCCGTCTGACCGACTGGTTCACCCTGTCGGCGGCCTATGGCAAAAACAACGACAAGAGCGAAAGCATCGGTATTTCCGGCAGCGCGTTTGGTACCTACGTTTCAGACGGTACCAGTGGTCGCTCGGTTCTGGGGCGTCCCTTTGGTAACGCCCAGCGTTCGACGACTCGTGGCTTCCCACAGCGTACGGAGCGTACCTTCTCACGGGTGGATGGCGACCTGTTCTTCTCGCTGCTGGGGGATCACCATGTGCGGGTAGGTTTCGAGCGGGAAGAAAACCTGCTGGAACACTTCACTCAGGGCACGGGTGACGGTATCTACTATATCTATTCCAACTGCGGAACCAGCGCTCGCTGCTCCACGGGGTCCGGAGCGGGCCTTGGTCTCACCTCCACTTCGGCCTATGTGCGTCTCGGCTATTACAAGACCGGCGGGGCTTTCAAATCCCAGAATGACTCCTACTACATTCAGGACGAATGGAAGGTGACGGATCGCCTGACCCTGAACCTAGGTGTGCGACTGGATGAGTTCAATAACTTTACCGCCAATGGGTCACAATATGTCGATCTGAACGAACTGACGGCCCCGCGGGTCGGCTTTAACTACACCTTGGGTGAAGAACGTAAGACCCGTGTCTACGGCTTCTATGGCACCTACTATCTGCCGATCGCCGGTAACACCGCCTATCGTCAGGGCGCTCAGGAATACTTCTTCAGCGAATACTGGACGTTCAGCGGCACCAACAGCGATGGCACGCCGATACTGGCCAAGCAACTCACCAACTGGACGGGTGGTGTTGCCTGTCCTCTGGCACTGACAACTGGCTCTGTGGCGGCCGGTTCGAAGTCCTGTGCGGTCACCGGTTCCGGCCAAGTGCAGGACCCGACCTCTTCACTGGCGCGCAATCTCGAAGCGACCAAGGAAGATGAAATTATCCTCGGCGTCGAGCATAAGCTCACAGATCTGTGGACGGTGGGCCTGACTTATACTAACCGCGATCTGAAACAGACAGCAGAAGACTCAGCTATCGATGCGGCCGTTATTGCCTACTGCAAGGCGAACAAAATCTCTGGCTGTGAAAACATTTGGTCCGGCTATCACCAGTACACCATCCTGAACCCCGGCGTCGCTTCGACCATCGTGCTCAATTCGCCGCTACCTGGTGAAACGACGCAACGCACGGTCACCTTCTCGGCTTCGGATCTGGGTTATCCCAAGGCCACCCGCAAGTACGAGGCGCTGGAATTTACATTCAAGCGCGCCTTCGACGGCAAATGGGGCCTGAACGGTTCCTACACCCTGTCGTCGAGCAAGGGGAATTCGGAAGGCTATGTGCAGTCTGACTTCGGTCAGTCCGACGCAGGTATCACGCAGGACTTCGACCAGCCGGGCTTCACCGTCGGCGCAACGGGCTACCTGCCTAATCACCGCAAGCACAAGCTGAAACTGTGGGGCAGCTACAAGGTGACGGACAAGCTCAGTGTCGGTACACAGCTTCAGGTCGCTTCGCCCAGAAAACTGAGCTGCTGGGGCTATTATCCGGCCAACAGTTACGACAACTTTGAAAACGGCTATGGCGCCGCGTCTCACTTCTGCATGGGCAAGGAAGTCCCGCGTGGCACCGGTCTGGAGACCGACTGGATCTACAATATGGACATGTCCGTGCGTTATGAGACCAAGACCCTCTCCGGGCCGAAGGTCACTTTGCGGGCCGACGTCTTCAATCTGTTCAACCGCAAGGGTGTGCAGGAGCGCTATGAAACGGGGGAAAGCACGCAAGGCATTGCTGATCCGAGCTATGGCGTCCCCACCTCTTACCAGTCCCCCCGTTATGTCCGCTTAGGCTTCGACATAAATCTCTAGTACGCGTACATCTCCGGACTTGCCCCCATGACCTTCATGGGGGCTTTTTTCATGGTCTGTGTCCGGGACTTCGAACCCATCATAAATGGGCTTCGGCGAAGTGCAGCGCAGCCCACCCCATCGTCATCCTCACCAAACACCAGTCACCCGACGTCAGATGACGCCGGGTGAGCAGGTCGGTTTTGTTTGAGAGGGCTATGCCGGAGCGAATTCCGATAACTGACGTTTATGTCAATTATGTCCCCAGAATTCGCTGGCGATGACCGAGAAGACGACGGCTGCGCCGTAAAGGCCGATGCCGGCCACGATGAGAGTTATCATTACGCTGTTCCACTTGCCTGTACTTTCTTATTATTTTGACAGTGTTGTCATAAGTTGCGCGAGCCGTCCAGAGGGCTCGCCTGCATGGTTAGTCATATTTTTGTTACACGGCGCAGGCGTTTTATGTCGCCTGCGACATACGGCTCACTATCGCCGCCTCTGGTAATCGTAACCGGATCGCCTACATAAGCCCTCAGCAAGCTCTATGAGGCGTTATATGGTCCCCTTTTCCATTCTGGATTTGTCGCAGGTCGGGGAGGGGAGCCGTGTCGCCGACGCCTTTGCCAATACGGCGCGCATGGCGCGTCAGGCCGAGGCTTTGGGATATCATCGCTACTGGCTGGCCGAGCATCACGGGATGCCGGGGGTGGCGTCTTCGGCGACGGCGGTGGCGATTGCGCATGTCGGGCACCATACCTCGACCATTCGCATCGGTTCGGGCGGCATCATGCTGCCCAATCACGCGCCGCTGGTGATTGCCGAGCAGTTCGGCACGCTGGAGGCGCTGTTTCCGGGGCGGGTCGATCTGGGGCTGGGGCGCGCGCCGGGCACGGATATGCGCACGGCGCGGGCGCTGCGGCGAAATATGGACAGCGGCGTGGACAGCTTTCCCTATGATGTGGCGGAGCTGCGTCGGCTGATGGATGATCCGGATGGCTCAGAGCCGATACTGGCCGTGCCGGGCTTTGGCGCCAAGGTGCCGATCTGGGTCCTGGGGTCGAGCACCTATGGCGCGCAACTGGCGGCGCAGATGGGCCTGCCCTATGCCTTTGCCTCGCACTTTGCGCCGGATTTGCTGCATCAGGCGCTGCGTCTCTATCGTCAGCAGTACCGGCCCTCGACGGACAATCCGCACCCAAAAGCCATGGTCGGCATTATGGGCGTCGCGGCCGATACGGATGAGGAGGCGCAGTACCTGTTCACCTCGATGCGGCAGGCCTTCGCGGCGCTGCGGCGCAATGAGCGCAAGCCGTTTCCGGCACCGGTGCGCGGGCTCCAGCTCAGCCCCGAAGAGACGCAGATGGTCGATCATATGCTGCAATATGCGGTGGTCGGCTCACCGCAGACCATAGAGCGCAAGCTGGAAAACTTCCTCGCGGCGACCGAGGCGGATGAACTGATCATCTCCATGCCGATCCACGATATTGAGGCGCGCCTGCGCTCGGTCGAGATCTTCAGCCAGTCGTCGCTGATGCAGCGTATGGCTTAGCTTGTGCACAGCCTGACGGCCTGATACGCCTTAACCCATAGACAGGAGGCGGCTATGGGTGTGACGGGAGTCGGCGGTTTCTTCTTCCGGGCCAAAGACCCGAAGGCCCTGGCGGCGTGGTATGCCGAGCATCTGGGCGTCGGCGCCGGGCCCTATGGCCATTGGGATACGCAGGCCGGGCCGAGCGTCTTTTCGCCGTTTGCGGCGGATACCGACTATTTCGCGGCGGATCGTCAGTGGATGCTCAATCTGCGCGTCGAAGGGCTGGATCATCTCTGTACGGCCCTTCGCGCGGCAGGGATTGAGGTGATCACTCAGCCGGACTGGGATATGCCGGGGGTGGGGCGTTTTGCGCGCATTCACGATCCGGAGGGTAATGCGATCGAGTTGTGGGAACCGGCGGCGTAGCGCGTGCTGCGTTTCTCCTCCCCACAGGTGGGGAGGTGGCGGGCGAAGTCCCGCCGGAGGGGTATGCTGTTGGCAGGCGTGTACCCCTCCGTCAGTTCGCTTGCGCTCACTGCCACCTCCCCATGGAATGGGGAGGAGAGGCGATCATGCGGACAAGTAAGCGCAAGTGTTGAACCGCGCTCCAATTTACGGGTGCAGGGCCTGTGGCCCTGCTAGCCCACGCGGATAGTGCTGAGCGAGCCCAGCAGACCGAATACCTGAAGCAGCCATATCACCACGCCGATCACCACCACGGCGTTGAGGATGTTTTTAATCTTGGGGTCCATCGGGATGTAGGTGTTGACCAGCCACAAGAGCACACCGACGACGATCAGGATGGCGACCAGAGACAGAAGGGACATGCGGGTTTCCTTTTCAGCGTGAGGGTTTAGTTCCCTCGGTATGGAAACATCATGTCCGGCCGCGGCTCAGGTTTGAATGTCCGCTTGACGGTTAAAAAATAAAGACGTTATGCGCGCGCTCAGGCCACCTTCACGGCGGCATAGGCTTCAATGGCGGCGGCGGGGCGGCCGATCAGATAGCCCTGCGCCTCGCGGCAGTTCATGGCTTTCAGCGCTTCCATCTGGGCTTCGGTTTCGACCCCTTCGGCGGTGATGTGTACGCCTAACGCCTCGGCCATGTCGGAGATGGCGCGGATGATCGACAGGGCGTTCTGATCGTGCGGCAGGTCGCGCACGAAGGACTGATCAATCTTGATCTTGTCGAAGGGGAAGGCGCGCAGATAGCTGAGCGAGGAATAGCCGGTGCCGAAATCGTCCATGGCGATACGCACGCCCATATCGCGCACCGTATTGAGGATTTTGAGATTGTGCTTTTCGTCGGCCAGCAGCACGCTTTCGGTGATTTCCAGCTCCAGACGACGCGGGTCGAGGCCTGAGGCTTTCAGTGCCTCTTTGACCAGCTTAGGCAGAGACCCATCACGGAATTGCAGCGGTGAGATATTGACGGCGATGCGCCACGGCGTGGGCCACTGCGCCGCCTGACGGCAGGCTTCGCGCAGCACCCAGTCGCCGATGGGGCCGATCAGGCCGCTGTCTTCGGCCACCGGTATGAATTCGCCAGGCGAAACCATGCCGCGGTGGGGGTGATGCCAGCGCAGGAGCGCCTCGAACGACACCACCTCGCCACTGTCGAGATTGAGCAGGGGCTGGAAATGCAACTGGAATTGCTGGTCGCTCAGGGCCTTGCGCAGTTCGTGCTCCATCTCGAGGCGCTGTTGCACTACGGCGTCCATTTCGGCGTGATAGAAGCACCAGCCGTTGCGGCCTTCGGACTTGACGCGATAAAGGGCCAGATCGGCGCGCGACAAAAGGTTATTGGCGTCGGCGGCGTCTTCGGGGGCGAGCGCGATACCGACGCTGACCCCGGCTTCGAGGCGGATGCCGTTGATATCGAACGGCGATTTCATGACCTCAATGACGCGCTCCGCCAGGCAGCGGGCGTCTTCGGGGCGCTCGATATTCTGGATGATGGCGAATTCGTCACCGCCCATGCGCGCGATGAAGTCGCCCTTGCGCACGCAGAGCTTCAGGCGCTCACCCACCTGACGCAACAGGGCGTCGCCCGCCAGATGGCCAAAGGAATCGTTGACCGTCTTGAAGCGATCGAGGTCCAGACAATGCAGGGCGAGGTGGTGGCCGTGGCGCTGCACGCGGCTGAGGGCCTGCTCGATCTCGTGAGTATAGAGGGTGCGGTTGCCCAGACCGGTCAGCGGATCATAGTGCGCCAGTTGCGCGATGCGTGCTTCGGCGGCCTTCTGCTCGGTCAGGTCGATGCCCAGAGTCAGTATGCTGTCGGGTGAGCCATCCGGGCCGCGCAGGACGGTCTTTTTGAGCTGCACCGTGCGCTGGCGCTCGCCATTATAGATGGCTTCCTCTTCGATCATCACCGCTTCGCCGCTGGCCAGAACGCGGCGGTCGGAGCGGGTGAAGGTGTCGGCCTGCTCGGCCGGGAAGATGTCGTGGCTGGTCTTGCCCACCACGTCGCTGCGCTTGACGCCCAGCATGTCCTCGCCGGCGGGATTGATCAGCCTGACGCGCGAATGGGCGTCCTTGACCAGCACCATGGCCGGAATATTGTCGATAATGGTGTTGAGGAAGGATTGCTGCCGCTGCGACTCGGCGCTGAGGCGGATCAGATCGGTGACCATTTCGCGTTGTTGCAGCAGACTGTCCTGAAGGTCGTCATTCATCGCCTTCAGGATCGACAAGGTGGTGCCGACCCCGGCATAGGCCCCGTCGCGCGTGACGATAAAGCCGCGCAGAAGCTCCGAGGCGCGTTCGGCCAGGGTGGCCTGCATGAAGTCGCGCAGCGGGGTATCGGCTTCGACGGTCAGCGGGCGGGTGTCCATCATGGTGGTCACCGACTTGTTGCCGAACAGGGCGCGACCGTATTCGGAAGCCATTTTGAGATTGAAGCTGTGACGTTCGATCAGGCCCAGCACTGTGCCGTGTCCATCAACCACGGCCAGCACCAGCAGTTCGGGATTGTCGCGGAAGGCGTCATAGACCTGTGAATTGCTGGTTTGCGGCGAGACGGGCTCTACCGTGTCTGTTATATTCGATACTTGGGCCGCTTTCTGCATAACCGAGGTCCAGTTCGTCATAAAACCTTCACAAAACTCAACTCACACGCCTTTTCTGCGCGTTTTGTGAGATAATAGGGAAGGTGTCTGAATTTCGGTTTAACAGGTGAAAAAATATACTTTGGCTATACTTATGTCCGTTCACAGATGAAACGCGATTATTGTGACAAAATATCGAACATTGTTACGGATTTCGCTCAGATGCGGCCCATGGTCGTCGGGCCTTTGAAGAAGGCGCCGTGCAGCGGCTGATTGTCGGGGTCGAGGCCGGTCATGGCCCATGCTTCGCCCTGACGCGCATAGCGCACCGGGCAGGCATTGGGGCTGGAATACATCTCCCCCAGATAGACGCGGGCGATGGCGCGGAACGGAATGCCGTGGCAGACAAAGAGGGGGATGGCCTCGCCCGAGGCGTGATCTTCGACCGAAGCACGCACGCGCTCGATAACGGCGGGTAAGCGCTCGGCATTGTGCGGGTAGTGCTTGCCGTCGATATCGAGGTCGGGGTTCATGTGCGCCAGCATCTCGCGCCGGTGGTCTTCGACCTCGTCGATGGTCAGGCCCTCAAAGATGCCGAAATGTCGCTCGGTCAGCCGCCCGTCGGTGATGACGGGCAGATCCAGCGCCCGCCCGACGATATTGGCGGTCTCATAGGCGCGGATCAGCGGACTGGCGACAATGCGCGTAATGCCCTGATCGGCCAGAAAGCGGGCGGCGACGCGGGCCTGCTCACGCCCGGTGTCGTTGAGCGGGATGTCGGTCGAGCCCTGAAGCCGCATCTGGGCGTTCCAATCGGTCTGACCGTGACGAAGAACAAAGAACATCAGGGTGCGTATCCGTTTCTTTAGTTTTTGTCCCGTCGCTGCGCGGCCGGGACGGGCCAATCCGTCTGACCATGGCGAAGAACAAAAAACATCACAGCTTGGCCTTGATACGCGCCGCCATGTCCTGAAGATCTTTCAGATCGGCCATCTGACCCGACGCATGATGCTTCATCGCGCTGTTGGCGTAGCAGGGGATAATGTGAAAATGCAGGTGAAACACCGTCTGTCCGCCCACCTCGCCGTTGAACTGCGCGATGCGCAGGCCCTCCGGCTCCAGCGCGTCGCGCACAGCGCGGCCGATACGCTGCGTGTGGTGGATGAGGTTTTGCAGGTGCTCGGACGAAATATCGAACAGGTTACGCGCCGCCACCTTGGGGATGACCAGCGTATGGCCCCTCGTCTGCGGGAAGGCGTCCATGAAGCTTAAGACCCGCGCGTCCTCATAGACCTTGGCGCAGGGGATATCTCCGGCCAGAATCTTGGCGAAGATGTTCTTGGGATCGTAGTCCCCGTACAGGCTCATGGCATAGTCCCTTGCTGGTATTTGTCTGCTCCCCTCCTTAAAACACTATGATTTGAGGGCCAAGAGGGGTATGAGGCCTGACATGTCTAATTTGTTACTGGTCATGATCGGTGGAGCCTTCGGTTCCGCGGCGCGCTATGGACTGGCCCGTCTGTGGCCGACGGCGGCCATGCCTTTTGGCTGGCCCATCGGCACGTTCGTGGCCAACTTGCTGGGCGGGCTCATGATGGGGCTTCTGGCCGGTTGGTTGCTGGCCAGGGGGGGCGATGAGCGCCTGAGGCTTCTGCTGGGCGTCGGCGTTCTGGGCGGGTTTACGACCTTTTCCACCTATTCGCTGGAAGTGGTGCATATGCTGGAGCGGCGAGACTACGGGCTGGCGGGGTTTTATGCCGTGTCCTCCGCCGCGCTGGCGATTTTGGCCGTCATGATCGGTCTGTTTGTGTTTCGGAAAGTGGCCGGATGAGTAGGGAAGTGAAGATCCTGTATGTCGCCGAGGGCGAAGACGGGGTGCGTATCGACAAGTTTTTCAAGCGGCGCTGGCCGCACCTCAACCATATTCAGCTCAACAAGCTGCTGCGGTCGGGGCAGGTGCGCGTCGATGGTGCGCGCGCCAAGGCCGACACACGGCTGAGCACCGGTCAGAGCGTGCGCGTGCCGCCGCTGCCCGACGCGCCGTCCGAGGAACAGCAGAAGCGTGAGCGCGCCGAGCTGAGCCCGCAGGAGGTGCGCTACGCCAAGTCGCTGGTCCTCTATGAGGACGAGGACGTCATCGCCATCAACAAGCCCTCAGGTCTGGCCGTGCAGGGCGGCACCAAGACGAA
>NZ_JAIWNX010000025.1 GCF_020217185.1 Asticcacaulis sp. | reverse complement strand
TGGCCGATCCTTTCCTGGAGACGCAACTGATGCCTCATCTGCTGGAACAGGCCGCCGGGGTGGTGGGGCAAAAGCTGACCCTGCGCCGTCACGAAGGCTATGACCACAGCTACTATTTCATCGCCAGCTTCATCGACGACCACCTCGACTTTCACGCCCGGCGGCTTAAGGCGTAACCCGTTTCATGTGTGAGCGATTGCGCGTGATCCAGGTTTCCGTGGCATCGTCGGTAAAATCTATTTCTTTCAGCGTCGTATAGGCATTGTCCTTATACGTCATCGTAACGCGGATACGCGCCGGACGGTCATCATCCGTGGCGGTGCTGTCGAAATAGAGGGTCCAGTTTTCCGCCGTCGCCCCTTTGGCGAGGCTCACCGTTTCGCGGTCTTCCGAGGCCGGTTTACCTTTGCGGAAGCTGGCGCTGGCCAGCGTCCTGCCATCCGGTTCAAAGGCGGAGAGGCCATAGATATAGACAATGCCGGTCTTGGGTCCGTCATCATAGCGTGAGGTTTCCAGAACCGTCGTTTTGTCCTCAAGCATCTTTACCGTGCGGCTGACGGGCAGAGCGAACCATTTATCGCTCTGATAATCACGGTATTCCAGCGCCCCGGTCCACTCGCCTTCAAGACTGAGCAGGGCCTGTTGCGGGGTGAGGTCGGCGGCGTGGGCCGCTGAGGCCAGACATAAAAGAAGGCCGGAGCCCAGCGCAGCATTGCGTTTCATCGGGGGTTTCCTGTGAAGTATAAAGGGTACGCTCAAGCCACGCTTACGGATCGAATAACGAAACTGTTAAGGTATAATCGGCAAAGCGCACGCCTAAAATATTGCGCCCGCTCAGTTTAGTGACTAGCATAAGCCGTGGAGCCGCAGGATGGCTTCGTTCCGGATCTTCCCCCCAATGTTACTGCTTGCCTGTGCCGTCGTCCTCCTTCTGGTGGTGCTGAACGGCATATTTGCCATGTCCGAACTGGCCGTGGTGTCGTCTCGCCGTGCCAAGCTGCAAAGCCGTGCCGACAAAGGGGACAAGGGGGCGCAACAGGCGCTGAAGCTGTCGCAGGACCCGACGCGGTTCCTGTCGGCGGTGCAGGTGGGGATTACGCTGATCGGTATTCTGGCCGGTGCCTATGGTCAGGCCACGATCGCCAGTGAGCTGGATCACCTGCTGGAACATAACTTCCCGGCGCTGGCGGCCTATAGCGAGGCGCTGGCCACCGGTATCGTCGTCGTGCTGCTCACCTATCTGTCGCTGATCGTCGGCGAACTGGTGCCCAAGCGCGTGGCGCTGATCTTCCCGGAAACCATTGCCGGTTTCGTGTCGCGCCCGCTGTCATTTTTGGCCATGGCCATGGGGCCGTTTGTGACCTTGCTGACCGGTTCGACCACGCTGGTCCTGCGCCTTCTTGGCATTCGCGACGAAAAGGGCGAGACCATCACGCAGGAAGAGGTGGAAACCGCCCTGGCCGAAGGCATGGGCGCGGGCCTGATCGAGCCAGCGGAACAGGCCATGATGACCGAAGTGATGCGCCTGGGCGACCGGCCGGCGCGCGTGGCCATGACGCCGCGCCCCGAAGTGTACTGGATTTCCATTGATGACGAAGAGAAGGTCATCCGCAACGACATCCGTGCTTGTCCCTATTCGCGTATTGTTGTGGTGCGCGGGCAGGACATGGAAAACCCCATCGGCATCCTGCACAAGCGCGACGTCGCCGACACGCTCCTGAGCGGTGAGCCGCTCGACCTGCAAAAGCTGATCGCTGAGCCGATCTATATCCCCGATACCACCTCGCTCCTTCAGGCGCTCGACATGTTCAAGGCGTCGAAGCTGCATATCGCCTTTGTCGTCAATGAGTTCGGCACCATCGAAGGCGTGCTGACCCCGACCGACCTGCTGGAAATGATCGCCGGTGACTTCAATGAGGAGCACGACGACGAGCAGCCGATGATCCTGCATCGTGAGGACGGCTCGTGTCTGGTCGATGGGCGCGCCGACCTGTTCGAGCTGTCGGAAGCGCTGGATGAGGCCTATGAGCCCGGCACCGGTTATCACACGGCGGCGGGTCTGGTCCTGCACCGTCTGGGCCGCTTCCCCAAGGAGGGCGAAATCCTGACCCTGGGTCATCACCGCGTCGAGGTGATCGACATGGACGAACGCCGCATCGACAAGCTGCTGTTCACGCCCCTCCGCAAGCCTGAAAAGGACGAGGCAGACGAGGAGTAGGCCGGGTTCGGCACGGCAGCGGCTTGACTCTGCGCGCCGATGACGCCATAAGCGCCGCTTCTCCTGCTTACCATCGGTAGGCGGGCTATTACGGGTTGATCCTGAACCGCCGTTGAAATCGCTGTCTCGCACTCTCGCGGGACGCCGGACAGGGTTATATAAAGGTAAGACTATGTCGAAGCGCCACAGCGCCAAGTACAAGCTCGACCGCGCCATGGGTGAAAACCTGTGGGGCCGTCCCAAGTCCCCCGTCAACAAGCGCTCCTACGGCCCCGGCCAGCACGGTCAGCGTCGCAAGTCCAAGGTTTCGGACTTCGGCCTGCAACTGCGCGCCAAGCAAAAGCTGAAGGGCTACTACGGCAACATCACCGAGAAGCAATTCTCGAAGATCTACGAAGAGGCCGATCGCCGCAAGGGCAACACCTCCGAGAACCTGATCGCGCTGCTGGAGTCGCGTCTGGACGCCATCGTCTATCGCTGCAAGTTCGTGCCGACCGTGTGGGCGGCCCGTCAGTTCGTCAACCACGGCCACGTGCTGGTCAACGGCAAGAAGGTGAACATCGCCTCTTACCGCGTGAAGGTCGGCGACGTGATCGAGGTCCGCGAGCGTTCGCGCAACATGGCTCTGGTGCTCGAAGCCCTGCAATCGCCTGAGCGCGACGTGCCGGACTATATCGAACTGGACGCCAAGGCGATGAAGGCCACCTATCTGCGCCTGCCGGAACTGTCGGAAGTTCCGTATCCGGTCAAGATGGAGCCGAACCTGATCGTCGAATACTACTCGTCCTAAGCGCGTCCTGACGGGCTGCAAATGCCCGTCTTTTTGCGCGCCCTTGCTCATGTACTCTCGTACACATCGCTTCGGGTGCTCAAAAGCCAGACATTTTCGCCGCGTCATTACGGCTTAGAGCCTCATGCCGAAAAGTGGACACCACTTTTCGGAAAAACATGAGGCGTTAGAAATAATTAGAGCTATTCGGCGGCTCATCTGAGCCGACGAATGCTCTAGTAGAGATCAGACGTACAAAACCCTGGAAGGTTCGCCTTCCGGGGTTTTTTGTTATTGGCTTTGGTTTCACACAATTTTTGGCAAAACCTGCGTATCATCTGACCGCATCGCCAACAAAAACGCCCTGACCAAACAGGGCAGGGCGTGTGTCAGGCGTATGAAAGAAAAAGCGAAATCAGGCCTCGATCACGCCTTTTTCGGCCAGAAGCGTTTTCAGTTCGCCGTTCTGGAACAGTTCGCGCACGATGTCGGCGCCACCGATGAACTCTTCCTTCACATAGAGCTGCGGGATGGTCGGCCAGTCGGAATAGACCTTGATGCCTTCGCGCAGATCGTTGTCCTGCAGGACGTCCACCCCGGCAAACTCGACGCCCAGATGGTCCAGAACCTGCACCACCAGCGAAGAGAAGCCACAGCGCGGCTGATCCGGCGTGCCCTTCATGAACAGGACGACGGGGTTGCTCTTGATGGTGCCATCAATGAACTGATGCACTTCGGTATGGATATCGGCGCTCACGGCGGGCACTCCGGAAAAAGGTTTTATGGGACGGATATAGGCACAGAGCGCCACAAAATCCAGTGGATCAGGCCTGTTTCTTGCGCGCGTTCGCCAGCTCATCGGCCTGAGCCGAAAAGCGCGCCATCTCGATCTGCGCCGGCACCGAGGTCGGCATGGCGCGTTCGACCACGGCGACCAGTGAGTCCAGGTGCTCCGGGTCGTCGGCGTTGACAAAAAGCGTCGAAAGATTGGGCTGGGTCAGGGCGTAGGACAGGCACAGTTCTTCGGCGGTCCAGTCGGGTGTCTGATGCAGGAAGGCGTAAGTGCCGCGTCCGGCCAAAGGGTCGATGGATTGGCCACCGAACAGGCCGAGCCAACCCTTTTTCGGCACAACGGCTTCGGGTTTACGGTACTGCGCCGGGAAGAAGTCGTGCCCGAAAACGGCCATGCCCTGTGCCAACGCGTAGTCGAGCAGATGGCGCTTGTTCCACGAGGTGTCGATGTCGAAAACGGTCTTGAGGATGTTGAAACGCCCGTCATCCACCGCGACCTTGATCAGGTCGTCATTGGCCGTCGCCCCGGTAAATTTCAGCATCCCCGCCTCACGCAGGGCGGTGATAAAGGTCCAGCTACGGTCGGGAATACGATCAAAGCCGTTGGCATGGAACACGAGCAGGTCGATCCATTGCAGGCCCGACGATTTGATGACGCCGCGCAGGCGCTCGCGCAGGGGCTCAAGCCGGTATTCGTCGGCGGGATCGCTGCTCCCTTCTTCTTCGGCACTCAGCGAAATGAACAGGACGCGGCGATCGACAACCGCAAAGGTTTCGGTCGCCGCCGCCAGCAGGTCCGGATGGGCCGAGGTCAGGTGAAACGTATTGATGCCGTTTTCAAGCGCGGTGTTCAGCAGCCGCGTCGCGGCATTACGGCTGCGACCGAGCTTTGCCCACGAGACATTGAGTCCCAGGGCGGAAAGGGCCTGACCGGAATGTCCGAACGGGCGATAGCGCATGGCGGGCGAGCCTCAGGGGACGCGGGTTTCGAGGGCCAGAGCGTGCAACGGCCCGCTCATCAGATCGGACAGCGCCGCATAGACCTTCTGGTGCTGACGCACGCGCGGCATCCCGGCAAACCCGGCGTCGGTAATATAGGCTTTGTAGTGATCGCCGTCCCCGGCCAGATCTTCGACGACAATCTCGGCATCGGGAAAGGCGGCCTTCAGGCGGGCTTCGAGGTCGGATTGCGCAATGGGCATGGGGAGGGCCTTGTGAACGACTCGATTAACAAACACAATGGGCTTGGAACTATCACAAAATGGGTTAACAAGTGGCAATCGTCCGCCTTTGCGGGCATGGCTTTACCCTATTTACGGACCGCCGCATGACCAATCTGACGGATATCCGCAACCCCAAGCCTAAGCCGTGGGTGCGCTGGGTGCAGGTGCTGGCCTTTGTGGTGCCGCTGGTCATTGCCGGGCTGTGGATGTGGCAGGAGAATGAGCGCTGGCGCGGCGTCAAAATCTACAAGACGGCTTTTGATTACGAACTGGCCTACGCCGAGATCGGTGTACTGAAGTCGCAGGTCTATGTGGCGCAGGCCTATGATAACGGCTTTCAGGTCGAGAAAGACCCGGCCAAGGCTGTGGAATGGTACAAAAAGGCGGCGGCCCAGAGCCATGCCGAGGCGCAGTATCAGTTAGGGCGCCACTATCTCAGCGGCGAGGGAATCGTAAAAGACGAGAAGGAGGCCTTTGTCTGGGTGCAGCGCTCGGCCTTCAAGGACTATCCGCAAGGCTTGCTGCTGACGGGGCAGATGCTGTGCGAGGGGCGGGGTGTCGAGGCCAACTGTACGCGGGGGATCGACCTGATCCGCAAGGCCGCCGAAGCTGGCTTGCCCGAAGCACAGAGCGAATGGGCGCGGCGGCTGGAGGCAGGCGAGGGCGTGACCAAGGACCTGACCGAGGCCTATGTTTTCTATGCACTGGCGCACGAAGGGCGCACCTGGCAACAAAACCCGCCACCGGTATCCGCTGATCTGCAACGGCTGACGCCGTTGATGACCAAGGCTCAGCGTGCCGAGGCGGAAAAGCGCTTTACCGAACGCCGCCCGGAGCGGGTGCGACCGGGGCAAAATCAGGTGACATTTTAAGAAGTTCCCTCCCTCAACATCAAGGGAGGGGCCTTTACGACCCCATAAATTCCGGCAGCCAGCGCTCATTGGCGGTTTGCAGCTCAGCGAGGCTTAGCGACATCGCACCGGTCAGGCTGAGGTCAGAGCCGCCCGCCACGCCGATGGTCAGGGCCGGAACGCCGGCTTCGGCGGCCTTGGCCAGCACCAGATGCGCCGACGCTTCGTCCACCGCGATCAGGTAGCGCGCCTGATCTTCGGCAAAGGCGAAGACGTGGTCTTCGAGATCGGTCGGGTTTTTCAGCTCGATACCGACGCCCGATGCCGACGCCATGTCGAAAGCCGCGGGCAGCAGGCCGCCGTCCGACAGGTCGTGCACAGCCTTGGCGGTTTTGGAGCGGATCAGGTCGCGCACAAAGTCGCCATTGCGCTTTTCGACGCTCAGATCGACCTTCGGCGGCGCCCCGGCTTCGATGCCGTGCACTTCGCGCAGGTAGAGAGACGAGCCCAGTTCGCCGACGGTTTCCCCGACGAGGACCAGCACCTGACCGGCCTTCAGCGTATCAAAACCGACGCGCTGATCGTAGTCGGTCAGCAGGCCCACCGCGCCCACGGTCGGGGTCGGGGGGATGGCAACGCCATTGGTCTCGTTATACAGCGACACATTCCCCGACACGACGGGGAAGTTCAGTTCGCGGCAGGCTTCGGCCATGCCGTCGATGGCGCGCACGATCTGCCCCATGATCTTGGGGCGTTCCGGATTGCCGAAGTTCAGATTGTCGGTGATGGCAATAGGATCGGCCCCTACGGCGGTCAGGTTGCGCCAGGCTTCGGCCACGGCCTGCTTGCCGCCCTCATAGGGGTTGGCCTTGACGTAGCGCGGCGTGCAGTCCGAGGTGACGGCCAGCGCCTTCTTGGTGCCATGGACGCGGACCATGCCGGCGTCCGAACCGGTCGCTGAGTCGGCCAGAGTGTCGGCCATGACGTGGCGGTCGTACTGTTCCCACAGCCAGCGCTTGGAGGCCATGTCCGGCGAGGCCAGAATCGTCAGCAGGGCATCACCGACCGGGGCCGAGGGCACTGAGGCGAGCGGCGCTTCCATATCCGGTTCGACCCACGGGCGATCGTACAGCGGTGCGTCGTCGCTCAGCGGGCCCAGCGGCAGGTCGCAGACGACCTCGCCCTTGTGCTTCAGAACGATATGGCCCGAGGTGTTGGTTTCGCCGATGACGGCGGCATCGAGGCCCCACTTTTCGAAGATGCGGTAGCCGTCGTTTTCGCGTCCCGGCTTGAGGATGGCCAGCATCCGCTCCTGAGACTCCGACAGCATCATCTCATAGGCCGACATATTTTCTTCGCGCTGCGGCACCTTGTCGAGGTCGAGCGTGATGCCAAGCCCGCCCTTACCGGCCATTTCAACCGACGAGGAGGTGAGACCGGCGGCGCCCATGTCCTGAATGGCGGCAACGGCACCCGACGCCATCAGCTCCAGCGTCGCTTCGATCAGCAGCTTTTCGGCGAAGGGGTCGCCCACCTGAACCGTCGGGCGCTTCTCTTCGGAGTCTTCGGAAAATTCAGCCGAGGACATGGTCGCGCCGTGGATGCCGTCGCGGCCCGTCTTTGACCCGAAATAGACGACCGGCAGGCCGGGTTCCGGCGCGGCGGAATAGAAGATCTTGTCGGCATCGGCCAGGCCCACGCACATGGCGTTGACAAGGCAGTTGCCGTTATAGCCCGCGTGGAAGTTGGTTTCCCCCGCCACGGTCGGCACGCCGACGCAGTTGCCGTAACCGCCGATACCCGCGACGACGCCTTCGACGATGCGTTTGGTTTTGGGGTGAGACGGCTCACCGAAGCGCAGGGCGTTGAGCAGCGCCACCGGGCGCGCGCCCATGGTGAAAACGTCGCGCATGATGCCGCCGACGCCCGTTGCCGCGCCCTGATAGGGTTCGATATAGGAGGGGTGGTTGTGGCTTTCCATCTTGAAGATGCAGGCCTGACCGTCGCCAATGTCGATGACCCCGGCGTTTTCGCCCGGCCCGCAGATGACGCGCTCACCCGTCACCGGGAATTTGCGCAGGTGCATCCGCGAGGATTTGTACGAGCAGTGCTCCGACCACATCACCGAGAAGACGCCCAGCTCGACGTAGTTGGGTTCGCGCCCCAGCCGGTCGAGGATGACCTGATATTCGTCGGGCTTCAGTCCGAACTCCGACGCATAGTCGGCCATGGACTTCTGGGTTTGGGCGGGGGCGGAGGATGTCGTGCTCATGGGCGCGCGTTTAGCGGATTCAGTGCGCCCTGTCAGCTATTATTGGTAGGCTCACTCGTAAATGAACGGAAATTTGGGGCGGTCGTCTTTCATGCACGCGGCGTCCACCGCAGGATCGGCGGTTTGCAGGAACTGCGCCATCATTTTTTGCGCGCAGGCGCTGCCCTGAATCGTGTGCATCCGGTTGACGAAGGTATAGTTGCGCCCGTGGCTGAGGCGCTTGACGGCCTCATCCGACAGTTCCGCCGGACAGCCGGCGTCGATATCCGCCGACAGCATCAGGGTCGGGATATCGCTGCTCAGGGGCTGGTTTTCCACCGCCTCGGCGCGGCCTGTAGCAAAGGCCGGGCAGACCTCAAAGAAGCGGCGCGCATCGCGGGCGACCGACAGGGCGATCGGGTCGTTGCGGTCGGTGGCCTCAAGCGCCGCCGGGTCTTCGAAAGCAAATTCCTCACGGCACAGGGTGGTGAAGAACTGGCCTTCGGTATAGCCCGCCTGTACCTTTTTGAAGGCGTCCAACGCGGCAAAATCGCCCTTCAGCAGGCGATCCATGGTCAGGGGCAGGCTTCGCGCGCCGTGATCGCTGTAGAGTTCATCGAGCAGGAAGGCCCCGACTTCGTCCGCCGTATAGGTCTGGCCCTTGTGGGTGAGCGGCGCGTCCAGCCACTGTTTCAGGCGGGCATCGAAGCGCGCCTCCAGATCGGGGAAGCGCTGACGGCAGGTGGCATCGGCGCGGCAATAGGCCAGCACCTGACGCACCTCACGCGATACCAGACCGGGCAGGGGGGCGGTGGCATTGGCCTCCGGTGGCCAGGTAGAACTGAGGATAACGCTGCGCAGGCCTTCGGGGTCGTGCTGCATGACGGCCATGGCCACGCGCGTGCCGTAGGAGCCACCGAACAGGTTATAGGTGGTGATGTGCAGGGCCTGACGCAGGTCGCGGATATCCTGAGCGATGACGGCGGAATGATATTGCGACGTGTCCACGCCTTTGGCGCGCCAGTGCAGGGCGCACGCCTTCAGCACCTCTACGCCCGCCGCGCTGGTCACACCCGCGTCGGACAGGGGGGCTTCGCCGCAATCGAGCGAGGGGGTCGATTGCCCGGTGCCGCGATGATCGAACAGGATCAGGTCGCGGTCGAGCGCGGTCTTGTCACCCTTAGCGATATAGGGCGCAGCCGCGACAATATCGCCGCCGGGGCCGCCGTGCAGATAGATCAGCGGATCGGGCTTTTTGTCAGGCGTGGCGGCACGCGCAATGACGACGGGAAAGCTGATGCGGCGGCCATTGCCGCTGCCGCGTGTTTCCTCAACCACCATATCGCCGCATTCAATGGGGCGGGTTGTGACGATGGTCTTGTAGGCGGCGGGGCAGGCTTTCGCGTGATAGCCCAGTGGCAGGGTGGTGGTCACAGGCGTGTCGGGGAAGGGACTGGCCGCGGCGCACCCCGCCGTCAAAGCCACAATCGCAGAGACCCAAAACCCATTACGGATACGCATAAAAAACCCCTTACCTGTCCGGCCAGACGGACAGGTAAGGGGTTGCATTTGCAACCGTTTGTGTCAATCGGCCTTTGCGTCAGGCGGCCTGAAGCACGCGCATCAGGCTGTGGAACAGCGGCGCGCCGTCGGCCGAACCCAGCGCCGGTTCAAAGGCGCGGTCCGGGTGCGGCATCATGCCCAGCACATTGCCTTCGGCATTCATGATGCCGGCGATGTTGTTGACCGAGCCATTGGGGTTTTCGACGTAACGGAACACGACCTGATGATTGTCTTCGATGGCTTTCAGGGTTTCGGCATCGGCGAAGAAGTTGCCGTCGCCATTGCCCTGCGTCATCCACACGCTCGCCTTGTCGCCATAGGCCGAGGTAAAGC
>NZ_JAIWNX010000024.1 GCF_020217185.1 Asticcacaulis sp. | reverse complement strand
GCGTGTTGCGATTTTCAATCGTCAGTTCAATGGGTTTGCAGACGTACTTAAGACCGGCATTACGCATCAGCGCGCCTGGCAGCAGGCCGGCTTCGCACAGGATCTGGAAGCCGTTGCAGATGCCGACGACCGAGACGCCGCGCTGCGCCGCCTTGACCACCTCAGCCATCACCGGCGACAGCGACGCCATCGCGCCGCAACGCAGATAGTCGCCATAGGAGAAGCCGCCCGGCACGACGATCAGGTCGAGGCCCGCGGGCAGGCTCGTGTCCTGATGCCACACCATGCTGACTTGGGCCCCGGTCGTCACCTCAACCGCCACCTTGCAGTCGCGGTCACAATTGGAACCCGGAAAGACGAGGACGGCGGCTTTCATCTTACGCGACCTCGATGCGGTAGGATTCGATGACCGTATTGGCCAGCAGCTTTTCGCACATGGACTTCACCTCGGCTTCGGCGGCGGCCTTGTCCGTGCTGTTCAGGTCGAACTCCAGCACCTTGCCGACGCGGACATTGGCGACATCGCTCCAGCCGGCGGTGCCCGCCAGTCCGTTGAGCGCGCCTTCGACGGCCTTGCCCTGAACGTCGAGAACGCCCGCCTTGAGGAAGATATGAACCGTGGCTTTCATCTTTTCACTTCGTTTAAGAGAGTAAGCAAAAAGTCCACCGTCAACGATGGACTTAAGAGGGAAGATTACTGCGCACCGCCCTCGATGACGCGGGGCATGTCCTTCATGATCCCAAGGCGCTTGGCGACCTCGGTATAGGACTCGATCACGTCGCCCAAATCGCGGCGGAAGCGGTCCTTGTCCAGCTTTTCGCCCGACTGCGTGTCCCACAGGCGGCACGAATCGGGGCTGATCTCGTCGGCCAGGATGACGCGCGAGAACTCGCCTTCGAACAGGCGGCCGAACTCGATCTTGAAATCGACCAGGGTGATGCCGACGGCGGCGAACATGCCGCACAGGAAGTCATTGACGCGCAGCGTCATGGCCAGAATATCGTCGATTTCCTGCGTCGTGGCCCAGTTGAAGGCCGTGATGTGCTCTTCCGTAATCATGGGATCGCCCATCTCGTCGTTCTTGTAGTAGAACTCGATGATGGACCGCGGCAACTGCTGGCCTTCGGGCAGGTTGAAGCGTTTGGCCATCGAACCGGCGACGACATTGCGGCAGACGACTTCCAGCGGGATGATCTCGACTTCGCGGATCAGTTGTTCGCGTAAGGAGAGGCGCTTGATGAAGTGGTTTTGCACGCCGATCTGCGTCAGGCGGGTCATCACGAACTCGCTGATGCGGTTGTTGATGACGCCCTTGCCTTCGAGTTGCGCCTTCTTCTCGCCGTTGAAGGCGGTGGCGTCGTCCTTGAAGTACTGGACCAGCGTACCGGGCTCAGGGCCTTCGTACAGGATCTTGGCCTTGCCTTCGTAAATCTTCTTGCGGCGGGTGGTCATGGCGCCATCTCCAGAAAGGGCAGCGCATGTGCAGACGTCGGAATAGTCAAACCGTCCGGGCCAGCCGGTGAGGGGTGTCGGGGGAGGGTTTGAAAAGGGCGTCTGACGCACGGCTGTGAAAGAGGCATCCCAAGGATGCGATTGGGTGCAGCCAATAATCAAAAACTTTTGTGATGTAAATGACGGTTTGTGTTGCGCGGGGTCATGGCGCGCATTAAAACCAGAAGGACAAGTGAGGTTTATCCCTATGACGACGTTTGATGACCGATCCAAAGGTTTCGAAGCGCAGTTCGCCCACAACGAAGAATTTGAATTCAAGGCTGTGGCGCGCCGTAACCGCATGATCGGCCTGTGGGCAGGCGAAAAGATGGGCCTGTCCGGCGACAATCTCGAAAACTACGCCAAGGCCGTGGTGCGCGCCGATTTCGAGCAGCCAGGCGAGGAAGACGTGATTCGCAAGGTGCTGGGTGACCTGACGGCTTCCAACATTCCCGTGCGCGAGACAGAGGTGCGAACCAAGGTGGTTGAGTTTCTGGCTCAGGCCCGCGAGGCGCTGAAGAACGAGCAGTAGGATTTCAAAAGGTTCCGTTCGCGGAGCCTTTTTTGTTTCCGGGGAGGGGAATATGAAAATTTTTTTGACGGCTTTGAGTCTGACGCTGTCTATCGCATGCGCTGGGCCGGTTATGGCGCAGGTTGACAGTAGAGTAACCGAGGCGAATGTTGCCGGGCACGCGGATATGGCGTTGAGGGCCAAAAGTCCAACACTGTATCTGACGGCGACCGGCGATCTCAACGGGGACGGGATCGAGGATGAGGCCGCCTTCTACAGAGATCCGGGCGATCAGGTCAGGGTTGGAGTCACGTTCGGAGAACGGGAACGCTCCCCTTTCAGAATCGTGAACATGTTGCCGATGCGGTCCTTGAGCCTCAAAAACGACATACCGCGCATGGGGCTTGAGATTGTCGAGCATGAGTTCGTGGTTGGGGCCTGCGAAAAAACACCGTGCAAGCCGATAGCCGTTAGCAAATACGGTCTGAGAGTCTTTACGTTCGAAAGTGCGGCCTTACTTTATACTTGGGACGGAAAGCAGTTCGTCGAAACGGTTCTGGGTGACTAAACAAATCGCCCTGTGACCGCAAACCTTGGCGCGCCGGCGTAGGCGGCCAGAGAGGCCACCGAGCGCGGCTGATCCCCGGCATAAAGCGCCAGATCGTTGAGGCGTGGCATGACGCCGCCTTCGATATCGCCTGATGGCGAATGGAACAGGATCTGCCCGCCCCAGTCCGAGCGCCAGTCGTGCGTGAAGTTCCATTCAAAGGTCAGGGCGGCCTGCGCGTCCGTATGCATGGTGAAGAAGTCGCCGGGGCGGTAGCCGGTGGCGATCAGGCTTTGCAGTTTCAGCCCCGACAGCCCGGTCAGGTTTTCGCAGAAGGCTGCAAATTCCGCCGACCACAAAAGTTTAGCCAGTGCAAACAGCGGATGGTCTTCTCCGAGGTTTACCAACGCCTCTTTTGAGGTCAGGTCGTAGCCCAGATGCAGGAAACTTAAGCCTGTCTGGGCGCGCTCGGCGGCAGCGGCGAGGCGGTCCTGAATCTCCGACGGATTGAGCGTCTCAAGCTCGGTGCGCGACAGGATGTCCGGCTGGCCTTCGCTGTCGACCAGATGCAGTTCCCACAGGGTCTGCTGCTCCAGCGCGTGATGAACGGCGTGGGCGTCCTCGTGCGACAGGGCCCCTTCGAGCCGGATGCGGCCCTTGCGCGCAAAACGGTCTCGGTAGCCGGCAAAATCAAAGGCGTCGGTCAGAAGGGAAAGGGACATGGTCTTACTCCAAAGTGCCTCCCCTGATATCAGGGGAGGTGGATTTTGGCGCGGAGCGGCAAAAGACGGTGGGGTTAATTGCCGCCGGATTAACCCCCCTCCGGCTTTCAGCCGGTGTCCCGCCTAAAATTAGGGGGGATACGGCTCTTATTCCCCAAACACGCGGGCGAAGATCGTATCGACGTGTTTGGTGTGGTAGCCGAGGTCAAAGAAGGGCTCAAGCTCTTCGCGGGTGAAGAATTTGGACACGTCCTCGTCGGCGCTGAGGAAGTCGAGGAAGTTGCCTTCGCCGCGCCAGACGCGCATGGCGTTGCGCTGAACCGCCGAATAGCTGTCTTCGCGCGACATGCCCTTTTGCGTCAGGGCCAGCAGCACGCGCTGCGAGTGGACGAGGCCGCCCAGACGATCAAGGTTCTTCTGCATGTTTTCCGGATAAACCATCAGGTTTTCCATAACGCCCGCCAGACGACGCAGGGCAAAGTCCAGATGCACGCAGGCGTCCGGTGCGATGCCGCGCTCGACCGAGGAGTGCGAAATATCGCGCTCGTGCCACAGGGCGACGTTTTCCATAGCCGGGACGACGGCCGAGCGCACCAGACGCGCCAGGCCGGTCAGGTTTTCGGTCAGCACGGGGTTACGCTTGTGCGGCATGGCCGATGAGCCCTTTTGCCCCTTGGAGAAGAACTCTTCGGCTTCCAGCACTTCGGTGCGTTGCAGGTGGCGGATTTCCACAGCCAGACGCTCGATGGATGAGGCCACAACGCCCAGCGCCGCGAAAAAAGCCGCGTGACGGTCGCGCGGGATGACCTGGGTCGAGACGGGCTCGACGCTCAGGCCCATCTTTTCGGCCACATAGGCTTCGACTTCGGGCGAGACATTGGCAAAGGTGCCGACCGCGCCGGAAATGGCGCAGGTCGAGATTTCCTCACGCGCGACCTCAAGGCGCTTTTTGGCGCGAACAAATTCGGCGTAATAACCGGCCAGTTTCAGGCCAAAGGTCACCGGCTCGGCGTGGATGCCGTGCGAACGCCCCACCGTCGGCGTAAACTTGTGCTCAAGGGCGCGCTTTTTCAGCGCCGCCAGCACCAGATCAACGCCTTCGATCAGCAGATCGGCCGAACGCTGAAGCTGAACCGCGAAACAGGTATCAAGCACGTCCGAAGAGGTCATGCCCTGATGCAGGAAGCGCGCTTCGGGGCCGACGATTTCCGACACGTGGGTCAGGAAGGCGATGACGTCGTGCTTCACCGTGCGTTCGATCTCGTCTATGCGATCCGAATCGAACTGCGCATCCTTACCCTTGGCCCACAGGGTTTCGGCGGCCTCGGTCGGGATGACCCCCAGTTCGGCCATCTTGGTCGCGGCGTGGGCCTCGATTTCGAACCAGATCTTGTACTTGGTCGAAGGGTCCCAGATGGCGGCGGCGTCCTGACGGGAATAACGGGGGATCATGGCAAGGTCCGGTCTGAGAGAGATAAAGGGGGATAAAATGGTCGCGGTTCTGTTGGGCGGATGTGTCCTCTGAGTCAAGATTTAAATGTACTTTTCGCACCGGGCAGGGTTTGTTAGGACAACGCAGTGACAGCGCTGACATAGGCGCGGAGATTGAGGGAGAAACGGTATGAAACAAGCGCTTTTAGCCGGCGTCGTGATGGCCTGCCTGGGGGGTGTGGCGATGGCTCAGCCGAGCCTGCCGCGGCCTTATCAGCATCACTATATGGAATTTCCGACGCTCAATCAGACCGGGTTTCAGCCGGATTCGCCCAAAATCGCCGTCTATGCCGTGCCCGAAGACGCACCAGCGCCCGCTGGCAAGGCATGGCCCGCCATAGACTGGGTGGTGAGGGACGCGGCCAATACGGAGGTGCTATCCGGACGCAGCGAAGCGTTCGGTCTCAATGCCGGGTCGGGCAAGGTGGTGTACCAGATTGATTTTTCCGCTCTGAAGACGCCCGGCAGCAGCTATGTGGTCGGTGTGAAAAAAGGCGACACCTATAAGGTCAGCGCGCCTTTCGACATTCGTGCCGATGTTTATCAATCATTGAAATACGACGCTCTGGCCTTCTTCTATCATCAGCGCGCGAGCGTGCCGATCGAAGCGAAATACGTCGGTGAGCGTTTCGCCCGGCCCGTCGCGCACGAAAAGGAGATCGTCACCTGCTGGGGGCCGAAAGATTATCGCGGCAATGACTGGGGCGGTTGCCCCTACACGCTGGATGTGTCCAAAGGCTGGTACGATGCCGGGGACCACGGCAAGTACGTGGTCAATGGCGGTATCGCCGTGTGGACGCTGATGAACGCCTATGAGGGGGCGCAGGCGCGCGGCGACCGTAGCTTTGACGATGGGCGAGTGAAGATTCCCGAAGCGGGTAACGGCAAAAATGACCTGCTGGATGAGGTGCGCTTTGAAATGGACTTCCTGCTGGCCATGCAGGTGCCGGACGGGCAGACCCTGACCCTGCCATTAGGAGATCAGCGCAAGTCTCTGGACAAGCTCACCTTTACCCGTGTCGATGCGTCAGGTATGGCCCATCACAAGATGCACGACGAGCACTGGACGGCCATACCCATGCCGCCGCATCTCGATAAGGAAAAGCGCGGCCTCAGCTATCCCTCGACGGCGGCGACGCTCAATCTGGCGGCGACGGCGGCGCAGTGCGCGCGGGTGTTCAATGGCGTGGACGACGCCTATGCCGACCGCTGCCTGACGGCGGCCAAAAAGGCCTATGCCGCCGCGAAGCGCGTGCCCAATGCCTATGCTATTGACGTGCTGACGGGCGGCGGCGGGGGCTATGGCGATGGCCACCTCAGCGACGAATTCTACTGGGCGGCCGCGGAGCTGTATGCCACCACGGGGGACGCGGCCTATGCGGAGGATGTGAAGGCCTCGCCGCACTATCTGACGGCCACGGATTTCAGTTGGGGTAAGGTCGATACGCTGGGCACCCTGACGCTGGCAACGGTGGACACGCCCCTGCGGGCGGCGGCGCGTCAGGCCGTGGTGGCGCGCGCGGCGTTGATGCGGACAGAAACGTCCGGGCAGGGCTATCATATCGCCTTCAACAAGCCCTATGTCTGGGGCTCGACGGCCGATTTTATGAACCGGGCCATGCTGTTCGCCTACGCGGCGGATATCAGCGGCGACGCGGCCTATCGCGCCGAATCCGTCAATCTGTTGGATTATGTTTTAGGGCGTAACCCGCTGAATTTCAGCTATGTTTCGGGGTATGGCGAGCGCGCCATGCAGCATCCGCACCATCGCTTCTGGGCCAATGACGCCACCTTGCCGCCCCCGCCACCGGGCGTCATTGCCGGCGGACCCAATCAGAACCCCTCGGACCCCGATGCCAAAGCCCGTCTGAAAGACTGCGCCCCACAAATTTGTTATGTGGACCATATCGGCAGCTATTCTACCAATGAGGTGGCGGTGAACTGGAACGCCCCGCTGTTCTGGGTGGCGGCGTGGCTGGACGGCACGCGCAAGTGACAGGCTTTGAACAAGGTTAATTTACCCGAAAAACGCGAGTCGGGTTGGCGGCAGGGTTAATAAGGCGTTAAGCTTGCCGCAACTGATTTGTCTGTGAGGGTGCTGAGATGAGGAACTGGACGCTGAACACCGGCGTGTCGCTGATGGCGCTGGCGGTCATGGCGTGTGGTACGGGCGCGTGGGCGGCTAAGCCGGCGGTCAAACCGGCGTCCCCGGTCCTGAAGGACACGCCCTCTGCCTATGGCGCATCGGGCGCGCAGGGCGTCTATATGGGTGAGGCCAAGGCCCCGGTTGTCAGCCCGGCGTCGGCCAAGGGCGATTGCCCCGATGGCGCTGTGGGTGGCGACCATCCGGACCTGCCGCCAGCGGTGGTCAAGGAGGCCCGTCCCAACCAGTGCTATACCCGTCTGATGAAGCCGCCGGTGCTGGAAACCTATGCCGAAAAGGTGCTTGTGGAGCCGGAGCGCGTCGAAACCCGCGCGGTGCCTGAGGAATGGCGCTGGGCGGAGCGTCAGGTGGTCGATCAGCCGCAACGCGTCGAGCGCAAGGTGATCCCCGCCGTGACGCGCAAGGTGATGGAAGAGCGCGTGGTGCAGCCGGCCACGTGGCGCGAGGAACCCGTGCCGCCCGTTTTCGAAAAGCGCACGGAAAGCGTCATGGTGCGCCCGGCGCGTCAGGAATGGGTGCGCTCGGAAGGGATTGCTACCGGTGCGGCGCTGGTTACCCCCGGCGATCATCAGCCGGTGCGTTACCGCGCCGATGGTATGCTGACCTGGCCCGGCAAGGAGCCGGTGGCGATTCAGGGCAGCGCCGAAACGACCGAGTACCTGCAAAAGGGCTCGGCCCAGACGATCTGGTGCCTGAAAGAGGTGCCGGCCGAATATAAGCAGGTCGAACGCATGGTCGAGGTGCAGCCGGCGACGGTGCGCCGCATCAAGGTCCCGGCCAGGGTCGAAAAGGTCGAGCGGGTCATCGTCGAGCGCGAGGAACAGGTCATCGAAAAGGTGATCCCGGCCACCTATCGCACGGAAAAGTATAAGGAAGTTATCAAACCGGCGCGCACGGAATCCTATACGGTCGCCCCCGTCTATAAGACGGTGGACAAGACCCGCGCGGTAAAGGCCCCTGAGCCTGTGTGGCGTGAAGTCCTGTGTGAACGCAACACCACCCCGGCCAAGATCAAGGCCCTTCAAGTGGCCCTGAAACAACGCGGCTACGATCCCGGCCCGGCCGATGGTACGCTGGGCACCAAGACCGTGGCGGCCATGCAGAAGTTTCAGGCCGATCAGGGTCTGCCACAGGGTCAGATTTCGGTCGAGGCCGCCGAAGCCCTGGGCGTGAAGATACATTAGGATGGGGAGGGCCGGTGCAGGGGGCACCGGCCTTTTTTGCATCTGGCGTGTCACCAAATGGCCGGTTTCTGCGTATAGTCATCTGTAATGCCAACGACCGAAGATGCTGATCGCATCCGGTCGTTGAAAACTCGCGAATATCTCATCTGTATCAGCGACATGAGATATTCACGAAACGCATACCCAGGGTCATTTTCAATGACCTTGGTATAACCCACGGAGACTGCCCATGTTGATCCGCCACGCCCCCGACCTGACCGACAACGACGTCACGCCAAAGGATGTCTATCTCCGGCGGCGCGAGATCATGGCGGCCGGGATCGGTTTCGGGCTGGGGCTGGCCGGAACGGCCGTGCAAGCCGCGCAGGTGACGGGCAAGCTGAGCGCCAAACGCACCTTCTGGACCAATGAGACGCCGACCGATCTCGAAGCCGTGACGGGCTACAACAACTTCTATGAGTTTGGCACCGATAAGCTGGAGCCGGTCAAATACGCCTCGGCCCTGACCACGCGGCCGTGGACGGTAAAGCTTGATGGCGACTGTGCCAAACCCCAGACGATCGACATCGAAACCCTGCTGAAGGGCGCGCTGGAGGAGCGCATCTACCGGCTGCGCTGTGTCGAAGGCTGGTCGATGGTCATTCCGTGGATCGGTATTCCGCTGGCCGAGGTCATCAAGCGCGCCGAACCTCTGTCAAAGGCCAAGTATGTGGCCTTTGAAACCGCGCTGCGCCCCAAGGAAATGCGTGGCGTGTCCGACCGCATCCTGCAATGGCCCTATGTCGAGGGGTTGCGCATGGATGAGGCGATGAACCCGCTGGCCCTGCTGGCCGTCGGGCTTTACGGCGATCTGCTGCCCAATCAGAACGGCGCGCCGATCCGGCTGGTCGTGCCGTGGAAGTACGGGTTTAAATCCATCAAATCCATCGTGCGGATTTCCTTCACCACGCGCGAGCCACCGACCTCGTGGAACCGTTACGCACCGCGGGAATACGGCTTCTATTCCAATGTGAACCCGCAGGTCGATCATCCGCGCTGGTCACAGGCGACCGAGCGCCGCATCGGCGAATTCAAGCGCCGCCCGACCCTGATGTTCAACGGCTATGCCGACAATGTCGCGCACCTCTATGCCGGCATGGACCTGAAAAAGTATTACTGATGAAGGCCAAGCGCGGGTTTACGCCGGATATCGCCCTGATCTGCGCCCTGTGCCTGTTGCCGGCGCTGTGGCTGCTGTGGCGATTTTTCCAGAACGATCTGGGGGTTAATCCGGTCGAGACGGTGGTTCGGCAACTGGGGGTGTGGGGGTTGCGGCTGCTGGTGCTGGGCCTGGCCCTGACGCCATTAGCGCGCCTGTTGCGGCAGGGGCGGCTGATCCGCTGGCGGCGGCCCATCGGCCTGTTTGCTTTTGGCTACGTGGCGCTGCACCTGCTGAGCTATGTGGTGATCGATCAGTATTTCGACTGGGCGCAGATCTGGTCGGATATCCTCAAACGGCCCTATATCACCTTTGGGATGATAGCCTTTGTGCTGCTGATCCCGCTGGCCCTGACCTCGTTCAATGCGGCGATCCGGCGGCTGGGCGGGGTGGTGTGGCGCAACCTGCACCGGCTGATCTATGTGATCGTGCCGCTGGGGGCCTTGCACTACTTCCTGCTGGTCAAGGCCGACAAGACGATGCCGCTGGTCTATGCGGCGATTATCGCCGTGCTGCTGGGCTGGCGCGTCTGGGAATGGGCGAGGAAGAAGGTTTAGCCACCAAAAACACGAAAAGCACGAACGGCAGAGGCTGAACTGATACCAACGGCCGAAGATGCTGACCGCATCCGGCCGTTGAAGAAACGAGGATTTCTCATATGTGTCAGTGACATGAGAAATCCTCGAATGGA
>NZ_JAIWNX010000010.1 GCF_020217185.1 Asticcacaulis sp. | reverse complement strand
TGGCCTGAGGGCTGTGCAGAGCAAGGGAGAACCATTCGTGCATCGGACAGTGATTTCGAAGGGACGTGTGGCCGCCGGGATGGGCGGGCTGATCGCTTTTTGTCTCTGGCTGATTATGACTCTCTCTCTGATGGGCGTGCCGGCGCGGGCGGAGGCTCTGAAAGGGCTTGAGACGCGGACCCTGACGGACGGCTGGCGCTTTCGCATCGCTGAGGGCGACCCCAATCGCGCGGCCCATCCCGAAGTCACCAACTGGATGCCTGCCACGGTGCCGGGCACGGTGCAGAGCGACCTGATTGCGTCGGGCAAGCTCAAAGACCCCTATGTCGGCCTGAACGAGGCGGCGGCGCAGTGGGTCGGCCTGTCGGACTGGGAATACGAAACGTCGTTTACGCTCGATGAGGCGACGCTGAAGCGCGGCCATATCGACCTTGTGTTCGACGGGCTGGATACGTTTGCCGAGGTGACGCTGAACGGAAAGGCGCTTCTCTCCACAGACAATATGTTCCGCACCTGGCGTGTGCCGGTTAAGGACATGGTGGTGAATGGGGCCAATCGCCTGCATATCCGTTTTGCCTCACCCATCAATAAAATGCGGCCCTTTATGCAGGGGCTCAGCTATTACCAGCCGGGAGCCTATGACTCGGCCTTTGGCGATGAGCCGCTGGGGCAGAACAGTTCGGCCTATGTGCGCAAGGCCGGGTATCAGTACGGCTGGGACTGGGGCCCGCGCATTGTGACGCTGGGGCCGTGGCGGCCGGTGCGGCTGGATATTTATGACGGGGTGCGTCTGTCGGACTTTTATGCGCAGCAACAGCACCTTGATGATCAGGTAGCGGCTCTGGAGGCACGTTTCGAGATCGTCTCCGACACAGCGCGCAGCGCGACTCTGGAGGTTACCGTCACCGATCCGGACGGCAAGACGCAGACCCAGACGCAAACCCTTCCCCTTTATGCTGGAAGCAACAGCCTCAGCCTGCCGGTGCGCATCGACCATCCGAAACGCTGGTGGCCCGTGGGTTATGGTCGCCCGGATCGCTACACCGTCCGCGCCCGTGTTCTGAGCGACGGCGTGGTGATGGGCGAGCGTGTGCAGCGCATCGGTCTGCGCACCTCTGAAATTCGCCGTCAGAAGGACGAATGGGGGCGCGGCTTCGACATACTGATCAATGGCGTGCCCATCTATATGAAGGGCGCCAACATGATCCCGCTCGACATGATGCCGCCGCGTGTATCGGACGCTTACCGTGATCGCATCCTCAAAACCGCCATCGACGCCAATATGAACATGCTGCGTCTGTGGGGTGGGGGGCATTATTTCGACGATGGCTTTTACGACTGGGCCGACGCCCACGGCCTGATGCTGTGGCAGGACTTCATGTTCGGCGGCTCCATCCCGCCTTACGACGAAGCCTATCGCGAAAACGTGCGTCAGGAGGCCTATGATCAGGTGCGTCGCCTGCGCCATCACCCCTCCATTGTCATCTGGGGCGGCAATAACGAGGTGCAGGTCAACTGGGATAACTGGGGCGACAGTCAGGCCCTGAAGGACAAGGTGGGTCGCAAGGAGGCCGAGCGCATCCATACCGGTCTGGTCCGTCTGTTCGATCAGGTGCTGCGCGGCGCGGTCGATAAATATTCACCGGGCGTACCCTATTGGCCGGGTTCCCCCACGGCTGACTATGACGGGCCGTCGGATGGTGACCGCGACGGGGACCGCCACTACTGGACGGTCTGGGGCGGCAAGCAGCCGGTGGAAACCTATCTGACGGTAACGCCGCGCTTCATGTCGGAATACGGGCTGCAATCCTTCCCGGTCATGGCGACGATCAAGGCCTTTGCCGAGCCGAAGGATATGGCCATTGATGCCCCGGTGATGATCGCCCACCAGAAGTTCGACAAGGGTCGTGGTAATCAGCGCCTTCTGATGTACATCAATAACAATTACGGTCAGCCCAGGCGCTTTGAGGACTTCGTCTATCTGTCGCAGGTGATGCAGGCCGAAGGTATCGAGCTGGCGGCGCGGCACCTGCGCGCCTCACGCCCGCAGAATATGGGCGGCCTCTACTGGCAATTGAACGATGTGTGGCCGGTGGCGTCGTGGTCGAGTGTTGATTATTACGGCCGCTGGAAGGCGCTGCACTATTCGGCGCGTCGTTTCTATGCCCCCGTCTCCGTATCGCTGCTGCGTCGCGACGGCGTGACCGAGCTGTCGGTGGTGTCTGATCGTCAGAGCGAGGCGCGCCTGCACTGGCGGCTGAAGGTGATGACGCTGGACGGCAAGCTGTTGTCGCAATGGACGCAGGACCTCAACGCCGCCCCGCTCAGCGCACAGGTCGTCACGCGCCTCAGTGATGCCGACCTGCTGAAAGGCGCCGATCCCAAATCGACCGTGGTCAGCGTCGAGCTTCTGGAAAACGATCAGGTCATCTCGCGGCATCAGAGCTATTTCGTCGCCTCCAAGGCGCTGGCGCTCCGCGATCCGAAGATTAAATCGCGCCTGACCCGCACGGCGGACGGTTATCGCCTTACCCTGTCGGCGCGCACGCTGGCGCGGCAGGTCTGGGTCGACACGGACGCGCTGGAGGTGAGCCTGTCCGACAATGCGTTCGATCTGCTGCCCGGTGAGACCGTCACCCTCGATCTCAAAACCTCAGCTTCCGAGGCGCAACTGCGTCGGGCGCTGACCATCCGTTCCCTCTATGGCGCTGCGCAATGATTTCCCGATCTGTATTTTCTGCTGTGAAACCCCTTCTGCTGACCGTAAGCCTCAGTGCCCTGTCTCTGGGGGCCCTGTCCCTGGGTGCGGCGCTGGCGCAAACGGCTGAGCCACCCATGGACCCGCGCATTGCCCGCCTGACGGTCGAGCAAAAGGCGGCGCAGATGCAGAACCGGGCGCCAGCCCTGCCATCGGCGGGTCTGACCGCCTACGAATGGTGGAACGAAGGCCTGCACGGCGTGGCGCGGGCGGGCGAAGCCACCGTATTCCCTCAGGCCATCGGCCTGGCGGCCACCTGGAACCCGGCTCTGCTGAAACAGGTGGGGGATGTGGTTTCCACTGAGGCGCGCGCCAAGTTCAATTCGACCGATCCGGCGGGGGATCACCCGCGCTATTACGGCCTGACCCTGTGGTCGCCCAATATCAATATCTTCCGTGATCCGCGCTGGGGGCGGGGGCAGGAGACCTATGGCGAAGATCCCTTCCTGACCAGCCGTCTGGCTGAAGGCTTCGTCACCGGGCTTCAGGGGCCGGACCCGCAGCACCCGAAGGTCGTGGCCTCGGTCAAGCATCTGGCCGTGCATTCGGGGCCGGAGGCCGGTCGGCATGGTTTTGCCGCCTCGGTATCGCCCTATGATCTGGAAATGACCTATTTGCCGGCCTTCCGTTATTCGGTGATGACGACCAAGGCGCAGTCGGTCATGTGTGCCTATAATGCCGTGGGGGGCGTTCCGGCCTGTGCCTCTGACCTGCTGCTCAAGACCTATCTGCGCGACGCCTGGGGCTTCAAGGGCTATGTCGTCACCGATTGCGACGCCATCTACGACATGACGCGCTTTCACTTCTATCGCCTCAATGACGCTGAATCTTCGGCCGAAAGCCTGAAGGCTGGCGTCGATCTCAACTGCGGCAATGCCTATGCGGCCCTGCCCGAAGCCGTGAGCCGGGGCCTGATCCCCGAATCCCTGATGGATCAGTCGCTGAACCGCCTGCTGGATGTGCGCAAGCGTCTCGGCATCGACGGCGCGCCCAGCCCGTGGTCGAAGATCAGCCCGGCCGCCATCAATACACCGCAGGCGCAAGGATTGGCGCTACAGGCGGCGGAACAGTCGCTGGTCCTGCTCAAAAACAATGGCGTCTTGCCGCTCAAGCCGGGTCAGACTGTCGCGGTCATCGGCCCCAATGCCGACACGCAGGAGACGTTGCGCGGCAATTATAATGGCATAGCGCGTCAGCCGGTGACGCCGCTGGCCGGATTGCGGGCGCAACTGGGGGCCGCGAAGGTGCTCTATGCGCAGGGCGCGACCTTGGCCGAAGGGGTGCCGACTACGGTGCCCGAAACCGCGTTGCGCACGCCTGAAGGCCTATCGGGTCTGACGGCCAGCTATTACGCCAATGCCGATTTTGCCGGTGCGCCGGTCGAGACGCGCACCGAGCGTACCGTAAATCTGGAATTCATGAACCGCCTGCCGGTCAAGGGGCTGAAAGACGGCCCTTACAGCATCCGCTGGAGCGGTCAGATCGTGCCCCCGGCGGCGGGCACCTATCGCCTGAAAGTGTTCGTGGATCGCTGCTGGTCCTGCGAGGCCAATCAGCACGATGAGGTGCGCCTCTATCTCGATGACAAGCCGGTCATCGTCGATACGGGCGACGGTAAGTCTCTGGAGGCCGAACTGACCTTCGACAGCGCCGCCGCGCGCCGTCTGCGCCTGGAGTACCGCCATGTGGGCGGCGATTGGGGCGTGCGCCTGCAATGGATCGCCCCGGCACAGCCGCAGATCGACGAAGCGGTCAAGGCCGCGCAGGCCGCTGACGCTATCGTGGCCTTCGTCGGCCTGTCGCCGGACATCGAAGGCGAGGAGCTTCAGATTCTGGTGCCGGGCTTTGACCGCGGGGATCGCACCGATCTCGGCCTGCCGCGCACGCAGGAAGATCTGCTGAAGGCGGTCAAGGCGACGGATAAGCCGCTGGTGGTGGTACTGCTGTCCGGTTCGGCGGTGGCGCTTAACTGGGCCGACGCCCACGCCGACGCCATAGTGGCCGCCTGGTATCCGGGCGAGGCGGGGGGCACGGCCATTGCCCGCACCCTGACCGGCGAGTCTAACCCCTCCGGTCGCCTGCCCGTGACCTTCTATCGTTCGGTGCAGGACCTGCCACCCTTTATCGACTACCGCATGGAAGGGCGCACCTATCGTTATTTCAAGGGCAAGCCGCTCTATCCCTTCGGCCACGGCCTGTCCTACACGCAGTTCAGCTATAGCGATCTGAAACTGGACACGACCTCGCTGAACGCCGGTCAGCCGCTGCGCCTCAGCGTCCGTGTGCGCAATACGGGTCGGCGCGCCGGGGACGAGGTGGCTCAGCTTTACGTCAAACGTCCGGATGCCTTTGGCCTCAATGCCTCGCTGGCGGCGTTTTCGCGCGTCAGCCTGAAGCCGGGCGAAAGCCGGGTCGTTTATATGACGATTGACCCGCGTGATCTGAGTACGGTCACGCTTGAGGGCGAGCGCGCCATCCGGGCCGGGGCCTACAGCCTGTCGGTCGGTGGCGGCCAGCCCGGATTTGCTCAGACCCTGAACGCCGATTTTTCGATCACCGGCCAGATGGCGCTGCCGAAGTAAGACAGGATACGACGCTCATGATTGATCGCAGACAGATTCTCGGCGGGCTGGCCGCTTCGACGGTGACGCTCGGTTTTTCAGCCGCTGACGCCAGCGCGGCCCCGTCGCGCTTTACGATAAAGGATGATGACTTCCTGCTGGACGGTAAGCCCGTGCACCTGATGGCGGGTGAGATGCACTATCCGCGCATCCCGCGCGAACTGTGGCGCGATCGTCTGCGCAAGCTGAAGGCACTGGGGCTGAATACGCTCTCGACCTACACCTTCTGGAGCGCGCACGAGAAAAGGCCGGGCGTCTATGATTTCAGCGGCAATCTCGATGTCGCCGCCTGGGTGAAGATGGCGCAGGAAGAGGGGCTGCACGTCCTGTTGCGGCCCGGCCCCTATGCCTGCGCCGAGTGGGACAATGGCGGCTATCCGGCGTGGTTCCTCAATGACCCGGACATCCGCCCGCGTTCGCTCGACCCGCGCTATATGGGCCCGGCGGGTCAGTGGCTGAAGCGGCTGGGGCAGGAGGTGGCGCACCTTGAAATCGACAAGGGCGGCCCGATCCTGATGACGCAGGTCGAAAACGAGTACGGCTCCTACGGCAATGACCTCAACTATATGCGCGCCGTCCGCGATCAGGTGCGCGCCGCCGGTTTTAGCGGTCAGCTCTATACCGTCGATGGGGCGGCGGTCATTGAAAACGGCGCCCTGCCGGAACTGTTCAATGGCATCAATTTCGGCACCTATGACAAGGCGGAGGGCGAGTTTGCGCGCTATGCCAGGTTCAAGACCAAGGGCCCGCGCATGTGTACCGAGCTGTGGGGCGGCTGGTTCGACCACTTCGGGGAAATGCACTCCAATATGGAAATCCCGCCGCTGATGGAGAGCCTGAAATGGATGCTCGATAACCGCATCAGCTTCTCCTTCTACATGCTGCACGGCGGCACCTCTTTCGCCTTCGACGCCGGGGCCAACTTCCACAAAACGCATGGCTATCAGCCGGATATTTCCAGCTATGATTACGACGCCATGCTGGATGAGGCCGGGCGCGTGACACCGAAATACGAGGCGGCGCGCGAACTGTTCCGTCGCTACCTGCCACCGGAGCGCTTCACCGCCCTGCCGGAGCCGGAAAAGGCCCTCAAAATTGAGCGCTTTACCCTGCGCGAAACGGCCCCGCTGTCACAACTCTACCCCAAGGGTGTCAGCCATGCGCAGCCCAAAACCTTTGAGCAGATGGGGCAGAACCACGGCCTGATGCTCTATCGCCACGCGGCCAAAACCGCGCTTTCGGGGCAACTGCGTGTGGGCGAAGCGCGCGACTATGCTCTCGTCAGCGCCGGACAGGCCCGGTTCGGGACGCTGGATCGCCGTCTGAAAGAGACCGAGATAGAGGTGTCGCTTAAGGCCGGTGACACGCTCGACCTGCTCATCGACGCCATGGGCCACGTCAACTACGGCGATCAGATCGGCAAGGATCAGAAGGGCCTGATCGGGCCGGTCACGCTGAATGGCAAGCCGCTTACCGGCTGGACGCATCTGGGCGTATCGCTGGATGACCTCAGCGCCTTGCGCTTCAAGCGTCAGCGCGTCGATGGACCGGCCTTCTATCGCGGCACGTTTGAAACGACTGAGGCGGGCTTCACCTTCCTCGACCTGCGCGGTTGGGGTAAGGGCTATGTCTGGGTCAACGGGCACAATCTGGGCCGCTACTGGTCCGTTGGGCCGCAGCGCGCCGTCTTCGTCCCGGCCCCCTATCTCAAGGTCGGGGTCAATGAGGTCGTCGTGCTCGACCTGCACGATCAGGGCGAACGCTCACTGGCCGGTTCGGGATCGCAGATCTGGGACCTGCCGGGTCTGGTAAAAGGATAGGGCCGATGCAGCGCAGACAGTTTCTCACCGCTTTGGGGGCAACCACACTGGGCGCATTGGCGACGCCCGCTCTGGCCGAAATTCCGCCCATGTCGCCTCAGGTGGCCTCTGGCCTGCGGCTTCCGCCGCAACAGCGAGGCTTCCGCTCGGCGGCGGTCGAAGCGACCATCACCAAGGCCCGCCGCGCTATCCGCAACCCGGCTCTAGCGCGGCTGTTTGAAAACGCCTACCCCAACACGCTCGATACGACGGTTGAGCTGGGGGAGGTGGATGGCAAGCCCGACACCTTCGTCATTACCGGCGATATCAAGGCATTGTGGCTGCGCGACTCGTCGGCGCAGGTGACGCCCTATCTGCCGCTGGTGACGGAGGACAAGGCGCTGCAACGCCTGTTTGTCGGTCTGATCCACCGGCAATCGCGCTGCATCCTGATCGACCCCTATGCCAATGCCTATATGCACGACCCCAGGGCGCGCACCGACCTGTCATGGTCGCAGACCGACTTTACCGACATGAAGCCGGGTGTGGCCGAGCGCAAATGGGAAATAGACTCGCTGTGCTATCCGGTGCGCCTGTCCTATCTGTACTGGCGGCAGACGGGGGATGTCAGCGCCTTTGACGAGACCTGGCGCGCCGCCATGCACACGGTGGTCGATACCTTCCGCGTTCAGCAGCGTAAGGAGGGCAACGGTCCTTACCGCTTTCAGCGCACGGCGTCCGAACCCACCGAGACGCTGGCGCGCGGCTACGGGGCCCCGACGCGCAAGATCGGGCTGATCCATTCCGGTTTCCGCCCGTCCGACGATGCCTGCCTCTATCCCTTCCTCATCCCGGCCAATCATTTTGCGGTCGTGAGTCTGCGGCAACTGGCTGAGCTGGCGCAACCGACGGGGCTTGGGGCAGGGTTTGCGCAGTCGTGTCTGGCGCTGGCGCAGGAGGTCAGCGACGCCCTGAACGCCTATGGCCGCCTCAGCGCGCCTGACGGTGGCGACATGTGGGCCTATGAGGTCGATGGCTTCGGCAATGGCCTGTTTATGGACGACGCCAATGTGCCAAGCCTGCTCAGCCTGCCCTATCTGGGGGCCTGCCGTATCGACGACCCGCTCTATCAGCGCACCCGCCGCGCGGTGTTGAGCCGCCGCAACCCCTATTATTTCGAGGGCAAGGTGCTGTCCGGCGTCGGCAGCCCGCATTCGGAGCCGGACACGGTGTGGCCCATCGCCCTGATGATGCAGATACTGACCACGCAGGACAAGGCCGAACAACGCGCCTGCCTTGCGGGCATTGTGCGGGCCTCGGCTCCGCGCGGTTTCGTCAATGAGTCCGTGCATAAGGATGACGCCGGTCATTTCACCCGCTCATGGTTTGCCTGGGCCAACAGCCTGTTTGGAGAGACCGTGCTGACCCTGATGCGGACCGCCCCCGACCTTCTGTGACCTTGTGATTTGCCGCGATAACCCGCGACTATGGAGTGCCTTTCGATGATCAATCGCCGTTCGCTTCTGGGGGCCGCCTCGGTGGCCTCCGTCCTGCCGGTTCAGTCTCTGGCCGCTGAAGACGACCTGTGCGCCCATGTCGATCCCTTTATCGGCACGGGCGGCCACGGCCACACCTATCCGGGAGCGACCCTGCCGTTTGGCATGGTGCAGTTGTCGCCGGACACCAGCAATAATGGCTGGGATTCCTGCTCCGGCTATCACGTCAAGGACGGCTCGATCATGGGCTTTTCGCACACCCACCTGTCGGGGACGGGCTGCGCGGATATGCTCGACTGTCTGGTGACGCCGCGCACCGGAGCCGTCGTGCTCAATCCCGGTGAGCCGGGAAAGATCGGAGGCAGCTACCGCTCGCGCTATACCGATGAGGTGGCCAGTCCCGGCTACTACGCCGTCACCCTGACCGACAGCCGCGTGCGCGCCGAACTGACGGCCACCTTGCGCACGGGTCTGCACCGTTACGTCTTCCCGGCCGGCGAGGCGGGGCACCTTCTGATCGACTGGGCGCACGGGCAGCGCAACTGGTGGGAAAAATCGCCCGCGACCAAGCTCGACAATACGAGTCTGCGCCTGATCGGCAATGACACGCTGGTGGGTGGGCGTCAGGTCTTCATGTGGGCCGGCGGGCGCTGGATCTTCTTTGCGCTGAAACTGTCGCGTCCGTTCAGCCGTGCCGAACTGTATCAGGACGACGCGCCGGTCGGCGGCACAGAGGTTGCCGGCGGCAAGCTGAAATGCGCCCTGCATTTCGATGATGCGGGGTCGGCCCCGCTGCTGGTCAAGGTGGGGATTTCGGCGGTCGATATCGACGGGGCGCTGAAAAACCTTGAGGCTGAACAGCCGGGCTTTGATTTCGAGAGCACGCGCAGGTCAGCGCATCTGGCGTGGCAAAGCGAACTGTCGCGCATCCGCGTGGACCTGAGTGACCCGAATGACCACAAGGTTTTCTATACGGCCCATTACCATAGCCTGCTGGCGCCGACCATGTTTTCCGACGTCGATCGGCGCTATCGCGGCATGGACAATCAGGTGCACAGCCTGAAACCCGGTGAGGAGAACTATTCGACTTACAGCCTGTGGGACACCTATCGCGCCGCGCATCCGCTGTACACGCTGACGCAGGGGCCGCGCCTGCCCGGTATGATCGGCGGTCTGGCGCGCATGGGGCAGGAAAGCCCGGCGGGCGCACCCATCTGGCCGCTTCAGGGGCGCGAAACCGACACCATGATCGGCTACCATAGCGCCGCCGTTCTGGCCGAGGCCTGCATCAAGGGCGTGCCCGGCGTGGACTATAAGGCCGCCTAT
>NZ_JAIWNX010000009.1 GCF_020217185.1 Asticcacaulis sp. | reverse complement strand
AAGGTGATCCGCAAGCGCGCCTTTGATGACGATGTGCACGGCTTCGGCCTCTATCGCCAACTGGGCTATATCCCAGCCGACAAGGTCGATGAATCCGTTTCGCGCACACTGGAGTTCGCCTACAGCGACTGGTGCGCCTCCAAGCTGGCCGCAGCGGTCGGCGCCCATGAAGATGCGCGGAAATTGCGTGAACGTTCAAGAAATTATCGCAACCTCTTCGACTCCTACATCCACTTTATGCGCGGCAAAAAGGCCGACGGCACGTGGGTGACGCCCTATTTCCCGCAGTCTCTGGGCCACGATCAGAAGCGCTGGCGCGACTATACGGAAACCAATGGCTGGCAGGCGACCTTCCTCAATCAGCACGACCTCTATGGCTATATGCAGATGTTCGGCGGGGAAAAGGCGTTTGAGGCCAAGCTGGATGCGCTGTTCAACGCCCCGTCGGACCTCGACCATGGTTCGCTGGACGACATCAGCGGGCTGGTCGGGCAGTACGCGCACGGCAATGAGCCCAGCCACCACGTCGCCTATCTCTATGCCTATGCGGGTGCCCTGCCCAAAACCCAGTCGCGCGTGCGGATGCTGATGAAGGCCATGTACCGTGCCGAGCCCAACGGACTGGAGGGCAATGAGGATTGCGGCCAGATGAGCGCCTGGTACGTGCTGAGCGCGCTGGGCCTGTACACGGTTGATCCGGTCAGCGGGGTCTATGTCTTCGGCTCGCCTCTGGTCAATCGGGCCCGTCTTGCGCTCGGCAACGGGCGGCATCTGAGCATCGTCGCCGAAGGCAACGGGCCGGATAAGGTCTATGTCAGCGGGGTGCGCCTGAACGGCAAGGCGTGGAGCAGGTCGTGGATTTCTCACGACACCCTGATGCGCGGTGGCGAATTGCGCTTCCTGATGAGCGCCACGCCCAACCCGGCCTTCGGGGCGCGGATGGCCGACCGGCCACCGTCCTTCATGTGATGGCACGGCTCCTGTGTCTGTGTCTATGGCTGTGCCTGTCGGCGCAGGCGGTGGCGGCCAACCTGATCACCGCCCCTGACGCCAGTCCGCAGGCCCAGACCACGGCGGCGTGGTTCCGGGAGGAGCCGGTGCTGGAGGCGTTGCGCGGGCAGGTGGTTCTGGCGCAGCGGTCGCAGGTGGCCGCGCTCTTGCCACCCAGGGTGCGTGCCGCGTGGCAGGACTGGAGCCAGACCCTGCCGGCCGCGCGCCCGGAAGCCTATGCGCTGTTTTCCAAAGACAACTGGTTGATCATCGCCGGTGACGATGATCGCGGTCTGATGTTTGGTATGGGCCATGTGCTGCGCAAGGTGGAGCAGGGGCGGGTGCGCGGCCTGCCGCTCTATGTCGCGCCTGACAAGGCCATCCGCGCGCATCAGATCGGCTACCGCTTCAAGAACAACAGCTATGACGCCTTTACGCTGGCCATGTTCGAGCGGCATCTGCGCGACCTTATCGTGTTTGGCACCAATGGCCTGCAATGGATCGCCCCGATTTCGGATGATGCCGCCGAAAGCCCGCTATTTCCGGCCCCGCCGCTCGACACCCTGATCGGCGTGTCGCGATTGGCGCAACGCTATGGGGTCGATTTCCACCTCTATTACCCGCAGATGATGGCCGACTATGGCGACCCGGTGCAAAGGGCGGTGGAGCTTAAGCGCTTTGAGGCGCTGGTGCGCGCCACACCGCACATAAGCAGCCTGTTCATTCCGGGCGGCGACCCCGGCCATACCCCGCCGGATATCCTCTTCCCCCTAATCCGCGATGAGGCGGCGATCCTGCGGCGCTATCACCCGAAGGCGACGGTGTGGGTGTCGGCACAGGGCTTTGACAAGGCGCAGTATGAGCGCTTCTACGCCCTTATGGCACAAGAAAATCCATGGTTGACGGGGGTCTTTGTCGGGCCGCAATCGCGCGACGCCGTGTCAGTGCAGCGCGTGCGCATACCAGCACGCTATAAGGTGCTGTTCTATCCCGACATTGCCCATACCCTGCACGCGCAGTTTCCGGTGCCGGGCTTTGATGCGGCCTTTGCCCTCACCGAAGGGCGCGAACCCATCAACCCGCAACCGCAGGCCCAAAGCCATATCTACCGCCATTTCGCCGGGGATTTTGAAGGCTTTGTCACCTATTCCGAAGGGGTGACGGATGATGTCAACAAGATGTTGTGGGTCGGGCTCGGCATTGATTCCGCGCAAACACCGGGGACGATGGCGGCGGACTATGGCCGGTATTTTCTGGGCGACGCGCGGTTCGGGGCGGTGCTGGAAGGTCTGGAGCGCAACTGGCGCGGGCCAGTGCGGGCAAACCAAAACATTGCGCGGATGCAGGCAGCGCTGAAGGGTTTGCCCCGGCGTGACAACTGGCGGTACGACATGCTGGCCTATCGCGCCCTCTATGACGCCTATGTGCAGCGGCGCGTTGTGGCGGAGACGCAACGTGAAGAAAAAGCCTATAAGGCACTGTCTAAAAACAATTTTCAGGCAGCGCGTTCGGCGCTTTCCACTCCCGATGACACAGACACGCAGGCCTTGCGCACTGAGATACACGCTCTGGCCGGGCGGCTCTATACAGCCATCGGCCTGCAACTGAGCGTGCGCCTCTATGGGGCGTCCAACTGGGAGCGCGGGGCCAATCTGGACCGGCTTGAGGTGTCGCTGAACGATCGGGTGTGGCTGACCCGCCAGATGGATGAGATCGAGGCCCTGCCGGAACCCAATCGCGCTGACCGTCTGGCAGCGCTGTTACGTCGCGATGCGCCGCCGCCCGGCGGATTTTACGATGATCTGGGCGATCCGCAGGCCTCACCGCATCTGGTACGCGGCACTGACTGGGCCACCGACCCGCAGCGAATGGCGGGGGCCATAGAGAGCATTGCCGACCGCACGCCGGATGACGGCTGGCGTCTGGCGTGGATCACCTATGCCGAGGCGCTGTATGAAACCCCGCTGGAACTGCGCTACGAAGGGTTGGATCGCTCACGGACCTATCGGCTTAAAATCGTCTATGCCGGCGAAGACTATGCCCTGCCGCTGACTCTGATCGCCAATGACACGACGACCCTGCACGCGGCCCGCGCCCGCCGCAGCAATCCGGAGACGGTAGAGCTGGACCTGCCGCCAGAGGTCACGGCGCAGGGCCACCTGAGCCTTAAATGGTTCCGTACGGAAGGGCTGGGCGGTTCCGGGCGCGGACGGCAGGTGGCGCAGGTCTGGCTCTATCCGCGATAGGCCGCCTGCGCTGTCCGTTACCGCGTAATAATGCCTACGCCGCTAAAGGCTACGGTCGGCTTGTCCTGCACGGCGCGCGGCAGAACCAGTTTCAGGTAGCGCCCCTTATGCGGCGCATCGAAGCGGATGCGCTGTTCGCTGCGGCTATTGGCGATGTTGGAGAATTCGCCTTCGCCTGCGGGCGTAAAGGTCTGACCGTCGGCGCTGACCGAGGCGACGTAACCCGCCGGTGCGCCCATCTGGGCCACCGTGTTCACGTCCAGATAGATGTCCTGCACGCCGGGCGTCAGGGTAAAGCCCTTCAGGTCATATACTTTGCCCAGATCAAGGACCAGTTCGGCGGGCTGGCCCTTGCGGCCGACAAAGCCCTTGCCATCGAGAAGCGCGTTCGGCGTGTCGCTGCTGGCCGAGACCATGCGCCAGCCGACCGGGGCGACATCGAATTGGGCGACCGAGGCCGCGCTCAGCACCTTGCGCGCCGGGCTGAATGCCACCGCCCGCACCTGACCACCTTCGGGCAGGGGGAAGGGGGCGCTGAAGGGCGTCGAGGCCGTTGTCGGCGCGCTGCCGTCCAGGGTGTAGAACAGGCGGACATCGGTTTCGGCGGCGCTCAGGCTGACCCGTCCGGCGCGATCGCGCTTGATCGTGGGTTCTTCCAGCACCGGCGGCATCAGGAACAGGCCGAAATCGCCGAGAATGGGCGAAGCGGCGGCCTTGAGGATGCGGATACGCACCGCACGCGTCGTCACGGGGGCCGACAGGCGCGTCAGGCGCTTGTAGCCGATATAGGTGTGGGTTTGCAGGGGGCGCCAGCGGCCGTTTTCGAGGATATCGATGGCGAAATCATCGACGCGCACGCCCTTGCGGATATCCTCGGCGGTGCGGATGACGTCAAAGGTCTGGGCCTTGGGCAGGTCAAAGCGTATCCACGCCCCGGCCTTGTCCGAGGTGCGGGCGGCCCAGAAGGCATTGCTTTTCAGGGCCTGCGCCGGGCCGAACCCCTCGCCATAGGTCGAGGAGGCCGTCACCTTGGCCCCCGTGGCCAGATTGCGGGCAAAGGTCTTGTCCAGAATGGCTTTCCAGCCAGTGAGCGAGGCCACATCGGCATCGGGCACGCGACCGCGGCGGTCAGGCGCGAGGTTAAGCAACAGGGTCGTGCCGCGCCCCACCGACTCGAAATAGACGCGCGTCAGATTGGCCGGGGTGCGCGGGCTTTCATCCGCGTGCCAGAACCAGCCGGGCCGGATCGAGGTATTGGTTTCCGCCGGGTTCCAGATCTTGCCGCCGCGCACACCGGCATTGCCCTTGGCCATGGTGTAGGGGGTTTCATCGACCGTAGGCCAGCAGGGATCACCGGCCTGACCATGCTCATTGCCGACCCAGCGCACATCCATATGCTCATCGGCAAACATGACGGCGTGCGGCTGGTTCTTGCGCACAATGGCGCGGACGGTGTCCCAGCCGTAATAGGTGAGGGCGTCGATCTTGCGCCGTTCACGCGCGCCGCCGTAATAGCCATCACCGCCATTGGCGCCGTCGAACCAGACCTCAAACAGCGGGCCGTACTGCGTCGTCAGTTCTTCGAGCTGATTGTGATAGTATTCGACATAGGCCGGGCGGCCATATTCGGCGTGATTGCGGTCCCACGGCGACAGATAGACGCCGAACTTCAGGCCGTGCTTACGACAGGCTTCGGCCATTTCGCCGACAATGTCGCCCTTGCCATCCTTGTAAGGGCTGAACTTGACCGAATGCTCTGTATAGCGGCTGGGCCACAGGCAAAAACCATCGTGGTGCTTGGCCGTCAGGATTATGCCTTTCAGCCCGCCGCTTCTGGCCGCCAGAACGATCTGATCGGCGCTGAAATCGGTGGGATTGAACAGGCTGACCGGCTCATCGCCATAGCCCCATTCGCGGTCCGTAAAGGCGTTCATGGTGTAGTGCATGAAGCCGTAGGTTTCGAGCCGCTGCCAGTCGTACTGACGCACCGACGGCGTCGCGCCGAAGGGGGCGGGGCCTTTGGGGGCGCGGGCCAGGGCCGGGCCGCCGACCAGACCAGCGAAAACGGACAGGGACAGGGTGCGACGATCCATTATCATGGCCAATTTGCCTCTTTGGTTCATAATTGGTAACACCCTAATTCAGCCGGTATTGATTGCAAGCGTAAAGTCAGAGGCTTCGTATTTTGCCTTTTAATCGTGAAAACACAGGGGCTCACAGGGCTGATGGGCGCTTGAATGGGGCAGGGCATGGTAGCGGACGCAAGGGTTTCAGGTGTAATTGGGCTTAGGATTTTGGCAAGCAAATGTATTTAATATGTATTGTCCGTTCCGGCCGTGATTGATATCGCTACCGTATACGATCTCTGTTTTGCGTGTGGGGACAACGCGCAAAGACTTAAAATGCAAACTTCTAATTGACTGAAAGCCAGAAGACCCACATGAAATGGGTAGGAAACGACTGGATGTGACATGAACGAGTCAGCTCTGCGCTCTGCCTTTCTGAAAGATGATGGCGGCCACGCCTACCTGCTTATCCGCAATGCCATCCGCGACGAGATCGCGGGGGGGAAGCTGAAGCCGGGGGCGGCGCTGGCGCCTGAGCGTGAGTTGTGCGTGCTTTATGGCGTGTCGCGCATCACGGTGCGTAAGGCGGTCGAAGGGCTGGTCGAAGAGGGGCTTCTGACGCGCACGCGAGGGTCGGGCACCTATGTGTCCATGCCGTCGATTACGCGGGTCGAGAAGAATTTTGCCATTCTCACCTCATTTTCAGAGGATATCCGCTCGCGCGGCTATAAGCCATCGAGCATCTGGCTGAAAAAAACCACCAGCATGACCACGCCCGAAGAAGCGCTGGCGCTTGGTCTGTCGCCGGGATCGCTGGTCCACCGTTTTCACCGCATTCGCTGCGCTGACGGCGTGCGCGTCTGTCTGGAGTTCGTCGTCGTGCCGGCGCAGTTCCTGCCCTCGGTCGATGTGGTGCAGGAATCGCTCTACGAAGCCATGGCCGCGGCGGGCAGCCGCCCGGTGCGCGCCCTGCAACGCCTTCGCGCGGCCCCCCTCAGTGAGGCGCACTCGGAATTGCTGGGCGTACAAACCGGGGAATGTGGTCTGTTTATCGAACGCCGCGGCTTCCTGTCCAACGGTACGGCGGTCGAATTCAGCCAGTGTTATTATCACGGCGAAGCGTACGACGTGATCGCCGAACTGGGCTGATCCGGCCCTCTGATCCCAACCTTTGTTGTTTCTGAGCGTGATCCGGCAGTGGCTCCGAATCGCCACTGCCGCGCTGCGTGCGGCTATAGTCCTTCGCCGGGAGGGCTAGATAGGCACATGGCCCCTCACGAATCCCGGATTGTGGCGGTGCAGGCTCTGGACAGGCGGAAATTTCGCCTATATCCAATACCTATATAGAACCTCTGCATTACCTTTGAAGGACCTGACTATGGGACTGAAGTCAACCCGTCGTTCGCGCTGGCTGGCCTTGCGCTGGTTTGTGTGCGCCGTCAGCGCGCCTGTACTGTGTGCGGGAGGGATGACCGCGCAGGCGCAACCGGTGGCGACGGCACCGGCGGTCTATCCCGTGCCACAGTCCCTGACCTTGACCGGACCGGACCTGAAGCTGGGGAGGTCGCTGTTGCTGGTGCGCGGTGATAAGGTCGATGCCGAAACCGAGGCATTGGTACGCCGGGTCCTGACGGCCGCAGGGGTTGAAACGGTGCGTGTGGTCAAGCGCCTGCCGAAGCGCTTTACGGGTGACTATGCGGTGATTGGCACGGTCAACGACGCCGAGGTCAAGGCGGCGCTCAGCGTGACGGGCGCGGCGGTCCCCACACGTCCCGAATCCTATCTGCTGACGACGCGTCAGCAGGCCTCCGGGGCACTGATCGTGCTGGCGGGTGCCGATGCCGACGGCCTCTATTACGCGGCCCAGAGCCTCAGGCAGATCGTGGCGCAGGGGCGTCTGCCGGCGCTGACGATCAGTGACTATCCGTCCATGCCGGTGCGCGGGACTATCGAAGGCTTTTACGGCAAGCCGTGGAGCATGGCGCAGCGTGCCGCCCACATCGAATTCCTGTCGGGTCTTAAGGCCAACACCTATATCTACAGCCCCAAGGACGACGTCTATGCGCGCGACAAGTGGCGCGAACCGTACCCGGCGGAGACGATAAAAGACCTGGGTGGGCTCGTGGGGCTGGCCAACCGCCACCATGTTAACTTCGTCTATGCCGTCTCGCCTGGGCCCTCCATCTGCTATAGCGACCCGGCCGATCTGGCGCATATCCGCACCAAGTTCGCCGCCCTGCGTGGGGTGGGGGTGCGCAGCTTCTACGTGGCGCTCGATGATATCGAGTATAAAAAATGGAACTGCGCGGCCGACGAAGCGGCCTTTGGTCCGTCCGGCGAAGAGGCGGCGGCAAAGGCGCAGGCCAGTCTCCTGAACGCCGTGCAGGCCGATCTGGCCGCCAGCGGGCACGGCGAACTGATCATGGTGCCGACGGAATATTACGACGCCAAGGTCTCGCCCTATAAGACCGCTCTGGCCGCCGCGCTCGATCCGCGCGTGGTGATCCAGTGGACGGGGACGGACACCGTGCCGCCGTCGATTTCGGTGGCCGATGCGCGTAACGCCACCAGGGCCTTCGGGCGCAAGACCCTGCTGTGGGACAATTATCCGGTCAACGATTTTGGCGAATCCGCCGGTCGTCTGCTGATGGCGCCTTATGCGCGGCGTGAAGCCGGCCTGTCGGCAGAGCTGAGCGGCATTGTCTCCAACCCTATGAATCAGGAGGTGGCCAGTCGCCCGGCGGTGACGGGGCTGGTGGCCTTTGCGTGGAACGATCAGGCCTATGACGCCGAACGCACCTGGCGGGCGGCGGCGCGTGATCTGGCTGGGAATGATCCGCAGGTGACGCAGGCGCTTCTGACCTTTTTCGATACGCAGCATCTGGCGCCCACCTTTGGTAATCAGCCGTGGCAGACACAGGCGCCACAACTGAGGGCCGCCATCAACCGCGTGCGCGACGCGCTGGCGGGGACGGATATGGCCGAGCGTCAGGCAGCGCTGAGCGCCCTGTCGCAATGGGCCGATGATCTGAGCAACGCGCCGGACCGCATCCGCGCCGGGGTGATGGACAAAGGCTTTGTCGAAGAAGCAGCCCCGTGGCTGACGGCCACAGCCCAGTGGGGTAAGGCGCTGCGCCTGACCGTCGATGGGCTTCAGGCCGCCGATGCCCAAATGGCTGCGGATCACTTTGCGGCGGCGCAAGGCCTGGCGGCCGAGGCTTCAAAACTGCGCACCATACCCGGTGCCACGCGCCCGGAAGGCCCTATTAAGGTGGCCGACGGCGTACTCGATGTGTTTATTACTGAGGCCCCGAAGCTGGTCTACTGGCCCTGACTATCCTTTTACAGGCGGTGACGTAGATGCAGGCTAACACCGTGCGGCGCTCCGGTCGTGACCTACACCGCGTCGTAGCGGACCTTGAAACTGAAGGCGTTCTTCATAATTCGCGACGAACCTCAAAAGCGAGACCCCCAAATGTCACTTTCGGACGCCGCAATCCGTTGTGTTAAAAGCAAAAATCAGGAATTCAAGCTTTTCAATGAGGGGGTCTTTACCTTCTGATTAAACCCTCTGGATCGAAGCTTTGGCGATTCAAATATCACATCTACGCCACGGCTTTGAGGCTGTGTACCTCGACCACCTCACTGGGTTCGTCTGGCGGGTGAAACAGGCCCGCGGGCGTGTTGATACCGATCAGAAAATGCTTCGTGAGGTCCAGTCCAACGCAGGATAATGAAGCCTCTTACCTTCTGGTGGATCGATTTGGCCGTAGTGGCGGGTTACCTGTCCGGACGCGTAAGTATCCAGGTGAGCGCTTCGATCTGTTCCTTCAGGGCGGCGACCTCCGTCGTCAGCTCGCCAATGGCTTCGGCCTCCGTGGCAGGGGGCTGCGGCGTGCCCTTGTCCGCCTGAACCCGCTGCATGGCCTCCAGCATCACACCGATAAACAGGTTCAGCACGGTAAAGGTCGCCACCAGAATGAAGACGATCATGAAGGGAATGGCGGCGGCGTGGGTGGCCGCCAGACTGCGCGCCATGTCGGCCCAGCCTTCGAGCGTCATGATCTGAAACAGGCTGAACAGGGACGCATCCAGCGTGCCGAACCACTGCGGGTGCGTGGCCCCAAATAGCTGGCTGGCCATCACCGCCGAGACGTAATAGATAATCACCAGTATCGCGCCGATGGACCCAATACCGGGCAGGGCCGCCACTATGCCGCCGATGACGCGCCGCAAGCTGGGGAAGACGGAAATCAGACGCAAGACCCGCAGCACCCTGAGGGCGCGCAGGACGCTGAAGGCACCTGCGGCCGGAAGCAGAGACACGATGATGATGCTCGCATCAAACAGGTTCCACGGGTCACGAAAGAACCGCCAGCCCTGAGCAAACAGGCGCAGACCCAATTCCAGCACAAAGACGGACAGAAGGATCTGGTCAATGGAGGACAGTAACGCGCCCGCCGAAGCCATGATGGCGGGATAGGTCTCCAGCCCCAGAACGAGCGCGTTGAGAATAATCAGCGTGACGACCGTCGCGGTAAAGGCAGGGTGTTCGATGATCGTCAGGACCTGACGCCGTGCGGACCTGAACGTCATGGCCTGTGGCCTCCCGGTTTGTGGGTCTTGATAAGCGAAATAATCACACCGGCGGCAATCAGGCCCAGCGTTACCCCCAGCGAGATATTGGCGGGAAACTTC
>NZ_JAIWNX010000008.1 GCF_020217185.1 Asticcacaulis sp. | reverse complement strand
TCCAGACCCATGGCATCGGCGATAAAGGTCTTCGAGCCAATGAAGATCAGCACGATGGCCAGGGCGGGTTTCAGATAGCGGAAGCGATGGATGATCGCCGCCAGCGCAAAGTACAGCGCGCGCAGTCCGAGAATAGCGAAGATATTGCTGGTGAAGACGATGAAGGGGTCCAGCGTGATGGTGAAGATGGCCGGCACGCTATCAACCGCAAAGATCAGATCAACAAATTCGATCAGGGCCAGCGCGACCAGAAGCGGCGTGGCATAGGTGCGCCATTTGCCGGTTTTGGGATCAGGCTGTCGGGTCAGGAACTTTTGCTCGTCGAGGCCCGCGCTGATCGGAAAGACGCGCCGCATCAGCTTCAGCAGCGGATTGTTGCCGATGTCCGGGTGCTTGTCGCCGACAAACAGCATCTTGATGCCGGTGAAAATCAGGAAGACGGCGAAGACGTACAGCACCCAGCTGTATTGCGACACCAGCGTGGCCCCCAGCGCGATCATGATGCCGCGCAGGACGATCACGCCCAGTATCCCCCAGAACAGCACGCGGTGCTGATAGAGGGGCGGGATGGCAAAATAGGTGAAGATCAGCGAGATAACGAAGACATTATCGAGCGCCAGTGTCTTTTCGACGATAAAGCCCGTCAGATATTCCTTACCGGCCTGATCGCCCAGCGACCACCACACCCAGCCCCCAAAGGCCAATGCGATGGCAATATAGAAGGCCGACATCCACAGGCTTTCGCGGATGCTGACCTCATGCGTCTTGCGATGCAGAACGCCGAGGTCGAAGGCCAGAAGCGCGATAACGATGCCGATGAAGCCGGCCCACATCCACAGGGGCTTGTCCATCACCGGCGTGACAAGAAACTCCATCATAAGGATCGATCCTGTTCATCAGAAAAGCGGGCGGTGTGGGGGCGCGCCGGACGCTGACGGGCATAGATGGGCATCAGTCCGTCGAGATTGAGCGCCACGATCTGGTTCATTTCGCCCTTATCGAGCCAGACGCCGCGGCATTGCGGGCATTTGTCGATCCGGACGGGTCCGTGAGTCTTTTCCTTGAGCGGTATCTGGCAGTCGGGACAGCAGCGCAGGGGCATGGGGTCGCCTGTTTGGAATGAATATCAACCTGTCATTTGTAGCGCGGCCCGATGCTGCATTTCCGTTGGGAAGTCAGGCCGATGGCGCTGTTTTTCCGTGGCGTCATTTTTACGGCGCGTTTACAGCCCGGCGGCGCGAAAACAGCGAACTGAGGCCCCGTTCGATACAGCGCCTTGGCGTATCGGCACGCTAGGGTGAAGGGGCTCAGAACGAAAGCGAGCCTTTCAAGCAAACCCCTCAAAGGAGATGACAATGCAACCCCGCGGCCACTCCCGCGACCTGTTCAATGGGAGCGGAGCCACCACCAGAACCCTGAGCATGGACGGCGATCTGCGCCGCTACATGATGGGCATATATAACCGTATGGGTCTGGCCTTGCTGATCTCAGGCGGTGTCGCCTTTCTGGCGGCGCAGTCCTCCGGCTTCATCAATGCGGTATACGTCATGTCGGGCGACCGCATCAGCGGCCTGACGGGCCTCGGATGGGGTCTGGCCTTTGCGCCCCTGGTGATGGCCATGGTGTTAGGCTTCGGCGTGATGCGCATGAGCCTCGCCACAGCGCAGTTCAGCTTCTGGGTCTTTGCCGCCATTATGGGCCTGTCGCTGACCTCGATTGTGCTGGCCTATACCGGTGCGTCCATCGCGCAGGCTTTTCTGATCACGGCGATCACCTTCGGCCTGACCAGCTTCTGGGGCTACACCACCAAACAGGACCTGACGCGTTTCGGCGGGTTTCTGATGATGGCCGTCATCGGCCTGATCGTCGCCAGTCTGGTCAACCTGTTGCTCCAGAGTTCGTGGCTGCAACTGGCCTTGTCGGCTCTCGGCGTGCTGATCTTCACCGCGCTGACGGCTTATGACACGCAACGCCTGAAGGGTCTCTATTACGATCTGTCCGATCAGGGGGAGACCCGCGGCAAGATCATGATCCTGGGGGCCCTGTCGCTCTACATCAACGTCATCAACATCTTCACCAGCCTGCTGCACCTTACCGGTGAGCGGCGATAACCGGGAGAGACGACCATGGACTACGATGATTTTTACTTCGACGAAACCGGCAATCCCTACCGCGAGCGCCGCTCCCGCCGGGCCGCCGAACGTGAAGAAGACATCCTGATCGACACTCTGAGTTTCCGCTCCTCGCGCCGCGAGGCCCGCAAGCGCACCGAGCGCATGAACAACAGATTGTTGCGATAAAGGGATCGGTTCCCGCGCCATCGCCCCCCCCAGCGCAGGGAACCGTTTTCGCCCGGATCGGCTGAATAAAGCCGGATCACGGGCCGTCCAGCGGTAGGAGAGACCGCTGCGGGAAGCCGCCGGGCTGGTGCACCGGCGGCTTCCATTTTTTTTTGGAGCGCCTCCCACAGGTTTCGACCGACAGTTCCGCTATCCTTTCGCCCCAAACGGATTTAGGCTCAGCCTCATGCGTCTGCCACCCTTTCTGGATCATCCTCCCTTGCCGGTACTGCGCGGCCAGCGCGCCTTGTGGCAGGAAGCGCTGCTGAGCCTTGTCATGGTGTTTGCGGCCGCCTGCGTCAGTTATGTTCTGATGCAGTCCGGCTTTCCCTCGCCCGAAGCCTTGAGCATCCTGTTTGTCCTGCCCGTTCTGGCGGCGGCGATCTTTCTTGATCTGCGGCTGGCGCTGGTGACCGTGGCGCTCAGCGTCATCACCTACAATCTGGTCCTGCTGCCGCCCTTCTGGACTTTCGACCTGACCAACCCGCAGGCGGTGGCCAAGATCGTGGTGCTGCTCATCGTCACGCTTGTGGTCAGTGCCCTGACGACGCGCCTGCGCCGCATCACGGGCGAAAGTCAGGCGCGCGAAAACGTCCTGGGGGGGCTTTATCAACTCAATCAGGACCTTGTCGGCAAAACCACGGTGGCGCAGGTGCAGGCGGCCAGCGAAGCCTGCCTGAGCGCCCTGACCACCGTGCCCTGTCAGATCTGGTATAAGGATGTGCCTGTTGATGACCCGCTGTTGTCCGAAGCGGCGCAGGAAGGCGCGTCAGCCGGGGCCGGTCAGGTGCTGGCGCCGCACGACCCGCGCCTGATCCTGCCCCTGATCGACGGCGAAAAGACGCTGGGGGTGCTGGTCTTTACGCCGCAAGACCATGCGCCATTTCCGGTCGAATTGTTCCCCCCCAGCCTGTTGCCGACCCTGGCCGCGCAGGTCGCCAGTGCCCTCAGTCGCGCCGCTTTGGCCGAAGCGCACGAACAGCAGGTGCGTCAGGCCGACCGCGAGCGCTTCATGAGCGCCATGCTGTCCTCGCTGTCGCATGACTTCAAGACGCCGCTGGTCGGCATAGTCGGCGCGCTGGAAGCGCTGGAAGGCCGCGTGGATAGCGAGGCGCGGGACATCGTCGCGGATGGTCTGGCCGAAGCTCTGAGGCTGAACCGCTATGTGGTCAATCTGGTCGAAATCAGCCGGCTTGAGGCCGGTGTGCGACCACGCAGCGAGCCCTTGCATATCCGTGACGCCGTCTCAGGTGTTCTGCGTACGCTGCGCCCCCTGATCGGCCGCCAGAAGTTCCGCATTACGGTCGAAGCGGGGTTTCCGCTTCTCAACCTCAATGCCTCGCTGTTTGACCTTGTCCTGCTGAACCTGATCGAAAACGCCCTCAAATACGGCCCGCCCGAAGGCGAGATCACCATTGATGCCCGCGTCACTTCGGACGGCGTTGAAATTGACGTCGATGATGAGGGGGCGGGCATTCCGCCGCCTTTGCGAGAGCCGGTTTTCACCAAGTTTTACCGGGCCGTAGAAGGCGATCGCAAGATAGCCGGCACCGGGCTGGGGCTTTACATCTGCCGCGAGATCGTGGCCTCCTATGGCGGGCGTATCGAGGCCATAGACCCACCCGATGGCACAGGGGCCTGTATGCGCGTCTGGTTGCCGGAAGCGGCGACGCTGCGTCTGGCGACCCTTGAGGAGGAGACGGAATGAGCGGTTTGCAGCCCAAGGTACTGGTCATCGAAGACGATCCGCAGGTGCGCAAATTTTTGACCATCACCCTGACCTCTCACGACTATACGGTCATTCCGGCCGAGACAGGACGCGAAGGCATTCGTCTGGCGACTTCGGTCAAGCCGGACGCGGTGCTGCTGGACCTCGGTTTGCCCGACATTGACGGCACGGAGGTCATAGGCTCCATCCGCAGTTGGTCCAAAATGCCGATTCTGGTCGTGTCGGTGCGCGATCAGGAAGAGGAAAAGGTCAAGGCTTTTGATCTGGGGGCAAATGACTACGTCACCAAACCCTTTGGCACGGCGGAGCTAATGGCGCGCCTGCGGGCCTCTCTACGCGACTCCATCGTCGCTTCCGTCGAAGATACGCGGGTCGAGGTCGGCGATCTCTGTATCGATCTGGCGGCGCACAAGGTGTCCGTCCGCGACACCCCCATCAAGCTGTCGCCCAAGGAGTTCGCCCTGCTGAAGGTTCTGGCCACCCACGCCGGAAAACTGCTCACCCACAAATACCTGATGCAAAAGGTATGGGGCGAGGCTCAGGCCGACGACAACCAGTATCTGCGCATCTATATCGCCCAGTTGCGTCAGAAGCTCGAAATTGATCCCGCACGCGATCAGTTCATCGTCAATGAGCCCGGTATTGGCTACCGGCTTGAGGCCACGTCAAAGACCAGTTGAAACTCAGGTTTGTTGCGCGCGCAGACGCTGGTACAAAAGCCGGGTTTCCAGAAGGTTCGAAATGCGTAAAGCCACTTCGATCACATCGAAAGGCTTGGCCACAAAGTCCTTGGCCCCCAGCGACAGGGCGCGGCGGCGGGCCTGAAGCGTCGTATCCGCCGTCAGCACCAGAACCGGGCGGTATTCATCGGCGCGTTCATGGCGACCAAAGGCCTCAAGAAGCTGAAACCCGTCCACTTCGGGCATCATCAGGTCGAGAAGCACCAGATCAGGCGCGAGGTCGATATAGGCCTGCATGGCGCGCGCCGGGTCGGTAATGCCGTGCACATCATTATAGCCTTCGCGTTTCAGCAACGCGATCAGCAGCAGCACATTGGCCTCTTCGTCGTCGATGACGAGGATGCGGCGCGACAGAAGGTCTCCCGGTGCGATCAGGTGTCCCGGCATGGTCGTGGTCTCAGATCTCTGGTTTATCGGATGTAGATGAGGCTGCGGGCAGGGTGAACCAGAAGCGCGCCCCTTGCGCCGGGGCCTCATAGCCAATCTGCCCGCGCATGGATTCCACAAGGCGCTTTGACAGGGCCAGCCCCAGCCCGGTGCCCTCGACCCGCGTCTTTGATTGCTGCCCCAGCCGGTCAAATGGCGTGAACAGGCGTGAGGCCGCCGACGGGTCGATGCCTTCGCCATCGTCTTCGACCTCGATGCGAATGTCGTCGCCCTTGCGCCCATAGGCCAGACGCACGCAGGTGCCGGTACGGTTATATTTGGCCGCATTGGCAATCAGGTTCAGAAGGACCTGTATCAGCCGCCGCCGGTCGGCCTGGGCGATCAGGCCGGGCTCGGCCGCCTCAAGCTGGAAGCTCAATCCGCCCGTAGCCACAATCGGCGCGGCCAGCGCGTGCACCTCCTGCACCACGTCGTCCAGATCGACCGCTTCGATCGACATGTCGGTCGCCCCGGCCTCGATGCTCGAAATATCGAGCAGGTCGTTGATCAGCGACAGAAGATGCCGTCCGGCCTTCATGATCTGCTGCACGGCGGCCCGGTGCGGCGGCGACAGCGTCTCTTCATCCAGCTCCAGCAACTGCCCGAAGCCCAGAATGGCGCTCATCGGCGTGCGCAGTTCGTGGCTGGTCCGCGACAGGAATTCGCTCTTGGCCAGATTGGCGGCAATGACGTCCTCACGCGCCATGCGCAGCGCCTCTTCGCTACGGCGGCGCTCAGTCATGTCGCGCGTCACCTTGGCAAAGCCGCGCACCTGACCATTATCGTCGTGCAGGCTGGTGATCACCACATTGGCCCAGAAGCGCGAGCCGTCCTTGCGCAGACGCCAGCCCTCGTCTTCGACCGTGCCGCGGTCGCGTGCCCGTTGCAGCATCTGGGCGGGCAGAAAGTCGCGCGTTTCGTCGGGGTAGAAACGGCTGAAATGCTGCCCCAGAATTTCCGGTGCCGTCCAGCCCTTGATGCGTTCCGCCCCCAGATTCCAGCTCGTCACCACGCCATCGGGATCAAGCGCAAAAATGCCGTAGTCGCGTACCTCTTCGATCACGAGGCGGAAGCGCTCCTCGCTTTCGCGCAAGGCCTGTTCACGGCCACGCAGGAGCGCACTGGCCCGCGTCAGGCGCTGCGCCAGCCGCCCGATCTCATCGGCGTCCTGCGGCAGGTCGTTCAGCGCCTCGCCCTGCGCCAGTCGCTCGGCATTGTCCTCAAGGTTGCCGATACGGCGCACAATGCCGGTCGAGAACAGATAGACGGCCGCCAGACTGCCCAGAAGGCCGACAATGGCGCTGATGGCCGTGAGGAACAGGAAGCGGTTGCGCACCTCTTCAACGCGGCGCAGCCTTTGATCGAGAAGTGCGTTTTCGCGCACCTGAATGCGGTCGATTTCCTGCCGCATGGCGTCGAGCACGATCTTATTGGACACCAGCGCGGCCTCGATCTCAGCCGTATGGCGTCCGTTACCGGGCCGCCCGTCGGCCAGTTCGACAATGGTGTGCAGGCCTTCGCGTTTGCGCACCGCAAGCGACCGGATGCGCTCAAAACGCTGACGGATTTCGGCGTCGCGGATGATGCCATCCAGTCTGTCAAAGGTCGACGGCAGATCGGCCTCGGCCTTGCGATAGGGTTCGAGAAACCGCGCCTGCCGCGTCAGCACATAACCGCGCACCCCGGCGGCGGCTTCGGCCAGAAGGGCGTGCACCTGATAGGTGTCGCGCTGCACGGCGAAGGCGCGGCGCACATCGTCTTCGGCTTCTTCCTCGGCATGGCTGGCCTGAAACAGCAGGCTGAGCGACACCAGCAGGATGGCCAGCGGCAGAGCCACCACCACCAGCCCCTTGAGCGCCAGCGGCCGGTCGGCCCAGAAGCGGGTGAGAAAGCGCGCCAGCCTCATGCCTCACGCCCCGCCGACAGATGCCGCGATGCCAGCACCGCCGCCTGCGTGCGGTCTGTGACCCCCAGCTTGGCGATCAGGCGCTCGACATGCGCCTTGACCGTCGCCGGGCTGATGCCCAATGACCGCCCGATCTCCTTATTGGTCATGCCTTCGGCGATCAGATGGACGATTTCGCGCTCGCGCCCGGTCAGGCTGGACAGGGCGGCCGGGTCGCGTTCAACCGGTTCCGGCGCGCGCATGGCGGCGCTGACCAGATCGAGCGGCAGGGCGGTCTGCCCCTGCGCCACACGCACAATGGCCGCTTGCAGATCGTCAATGGCGGTATCTTTCAGGACATAGCCCGCCGCACCCGCCGCCAGAGCTTCCCGCACATAGGCGGGCAGGTCGTGCAGGGTGAGCATTAGCACGCGCGCCGACAGCCCCAGGGCCGCGATGCGTCGCGTGGCTTCAAGGCCGTCCATATCGCCCTTCAGGCGCACATCCATCAGCACCACGTCCGGACACAAGGCCTCGGTCAGGGCAATGGCGGCCGGGCCATCGGCGGCTTCGCCTACCACGCTGAACCCGCTGCTGGTCAGGACGGCCTTTAGCCCTTCACGCGCCAGGGCGTGGTCGTCAACAATCAGGATGCGCAAGGGATCGGCGGTCAAAAGGATACACTCACAGGGGTTGGGGCAGGTGGGCGGTAACGCTGACGCCTTCGGGACCGGCCTCCCACAGGAGGTGTCCGCCAATGGCCAGCATGCGTTCGTGCATCACTTCGCGTCCGACATGCATACCCTGCCGCGCCTCCGAGCCGGTGGGCTCCGTGTGACTCAGACCACGCCCGCCATCGCTTATACGCAAGGTGAGGCCCGAAGGCGCATCGGCGCTTAAGCTCAGAGTGACCGGGCAGGGGCCCCCGGCGTGCTTACGGATATTGCTGACGGCCTCCTGCGCCACACGAAACAGGGCGGTTTCGACGGCGGAGGGCAGGGGCATGGCCCCCCCGGGCACGTCAAAGGTCACGGTATAACCGTCCGTCTCCAGTGCCTCGGCCAGATAGCGCAGGGCAGCACGCAGCCCCAGATCGTCGAGCAGGGTGGGGCGCAGTCCGCCGATAATGGCGCGGATTTCCTGCACCAGCTCGCGCGCAATCTGCGCCAGACGCGCCCGCTGCGGTCCGGCGACGGGTTCCTGCGCGCGATCCGTCCCGCCTTCGAGCAGGCGGACCAGCGCCGTCGCGGTCTGAGCCACGCCATCGTGCAGTTCGTGCGACAGGCGGCGGCGTTCGTCTTCCTGCGCTGTGAACAGGCGTCCGACGACGTATTCCAGCCGCTGTTCGCGCTCACGCAAGGCGGCGGTCAGGCGGCCGCGTTCGGCCTCACGCTCGATGCGGCTGGCCGTGGCCCCCATCAGTTCCAGAACGAGCCGCACCGCTTCGCGGTCCTCGCCATCCGGAATGTCGCTCAGATCAGCGAAGCCGTCGATAATGACGAAGGCGAAGGGAGCCGTAGCCGCGCCTTCGCTTTGACCCGGCGCGCGCAGACCCAGCCCCGGCCCCTGTGACGCGATAGACGCCCGGCCCCGCCCCAGAAAATGCGCCAGTCGCCCGGCGCAGGTCTGAAGCACGGTCTCGACCGTGGTCATCTCGGCCAGCGCCAGTTCACCCCCTGCTTGCGACAACAGCCGCAGACGCGCCGCCCGCGCCTCGGCTGCGCGATAAAGCTCGCGCAGTTCGGCGACGGTTTCAATCTGCGCAGATAGCAAAGGGGAGGCGCTTTCCATTGCCTGTCTCTATACCGGGAAAGCCCTGTTGTGCATAGGCCATCCGGCCTAGGCCGCAAGGCGCGCCAGTCGGCGGATGCGCTGCCGTCCCGTCTGCCCCTACCTTCTCCTCACAAGCCGCAACGACGTTGATGGCGTTTGAAGAGGAAAGGTGCAACACGATGAAAAAGATGAACTTGAAGGCCGCCTGTCTGGCTCTGGCCCTGCCGCTGGCCTTTGCCGGCGCCCCGGCTCTGGCGGCGGGTAATGCGGCCCAGGTCAGCCCGGCTGTCTATGCCCCGATCACCGTGGCCGAAGTCGAAGCCGCCCAGAAGGCCTGGGGCGAAGCGCTGGTCGCCATTTCGACCGAAAACGACAAGAACGGCTACGCAGCCGCTAAGCGTCTGGCGGAAAAGGTGCTGGATAGCGCTTACGGCTACAACTACGGCCCGGTGCTGTTCAAGCCGACCCTGACGGTGGCTCCGCAAACCTTCCGCACGACCCGTGACGGTGCCTTGGCCTATTTTGTTGGTGGCGACACCAGGTTCCCGAACGACAAGGGCTTTGCGCTCAAGAGCTGGCGTGGCTTCAAGATTGACAATGCCGGCATCGTCATCACCGGCGACAGCGCCATTTCGATGGGCAATGTCACCCTGACCGACGCCAAGGGCAATGTCACCGTAGTGGACAAGACCTGGGGCTATGTGCGTGACGGCGAAGGCAAGCTGCGCATCGTCCTGCACCACTCCTCCCTGCCCTATTCGGCTAAGTAATACCCCCCCCCTTTACTTAAGCCGTGTGCAGGCGGGTCAGGCGCTGACCCCCCGTCTTCTGATCCGCCTGCGTCTTTTTCTTTCAAGGTCCGTTTGATGTTTCGCATAACCCGGCTGGTGCCGCTCGCTTTTGGTTGTCTTGTGCCTTTTGCCGCTCAGGCGGCGAGCGAAGACACAGCCGTGTGGGGTGGCCTGCATTCCCAGTTCAAGCTGAACGACCGGGTCTCCGCGACGGTAGAAGTGCAGAAGCGCTTTAACAATGACGCCTCGCGTCTGGGGCAGTATCTGATCCGCCCCAGCGTTAGCTACGGTTTCAGTCCGACCACCCGCGGGAGCTT
>NZ_JAIWNX010000007.1 GCF_020217185.1 Asticcacaulis sp. | reverse complement strand
GGGCTATGCCTTCGTGCAAACCAATCCGCCGGGACCGGCCAAGACGGATGAGCACCGTCTGTGGCAACAATTGACTTACCGCGTGGCGGCCTTTGAGGGCGGCGCGGTTCTGAACGGGCGCACACGACTGGAGCAAAGGCGAATAGACGGGCGCGACGATATGGGCTGGCGTCTGCGTCAGCAGCTCCGTTTCAGCAAGCCGCTCACACCGAAAGTCAGCGGCGTGGTGTGGAGCGAGGCCTTCTGGGCCGCCAACACCACGGACTGGGGGCAACGCGAAGGCCTTGAGCGCTGGCGCAACAGTGTGGGCGTATCTGTGCCCCTGACGTCCCGGCTGACGCTTGAGCCGGGCTATATCCATCAGTGGGTGCGCCGTCCCCGCGAAGACGCTGTTGACCATATTGTCAGCCTCAGCCTGACCGCGCAGTTTTAAAGGATTTTTCGTATGAGTGCCGTGCATCTGGCCGTCATGGCCGCGTTTTTCTTTGCCCCGTCTGACTCGACTCCGGTCGAAAACATGCGCCTGTCCAAGGGCCTGGCGAAGCTTGAACCGGCGCATTTTGCCCGCCGCGCCCTCATCAAGGGCGACCATCTTGACGATGCCATTCTTCTGTCCACCGTGAAAGCGACGCGCAAACCGGGGCCAGCTAATGGGGCCTATATCTGGGATGGCCACGTTCAGGTGCGCATCGACCGGCAGACGGGTCAGGAGCGCTGGGAGGTCTGGCACGACCTGACCTATAGCGGGGCACGCCGTGAGATATCGGAGGTGCGCTATCAGATCGGTGACCGCCTCGTGAAGGTCAAACCGAGCACGGTGACGCACTGGATCGACTACTGCCCGGCGTTTGAAATGCCCGGCGAATGCAGCCAGTTCACCCGCGTGGTGTTCGAGGTACCCGAAGAGGATATCCGCGCCATGGCCCGGTCCTACCAGCCGCAATCACGCACGCCTTGGCTGATCCGTCTGAAAGAAGCCCGTGGAGAAGATGTGACCATCGGCGTGGCCCCCGCTGAGGTGGCCGGTGCGTGGCAGGCGCGCCATGCGTTGAATTAGGGTTTGTGGGGATTCATTTTGAGTTTATGACGGCGGCTGCGAGATAGATCATGGCCTTGAAGCTGTTATCGGTTTTGTCTGCTCTCATGGCGATGCGTTTGAACTCTTTGAGTTTGCAAAAGAAGTTCTCAACCAAGTGTCGCCATTTGTAGATTTCTTTGTCGATGTCCAAAGGCTTTGAACGCCGTGGATGTTGGGAAATGACGATCTTCGCCCCGCGTTCATTGAGATTATCGACGATCGAGTTGCTGTCGAAAGCCTTGTCGGCCAACAAGGCTCCGAAGCTGATGCCTGTCAGAAGCGGTTCAACGCCCACCGTATCGAACCGATGCCCCGGCAACAGTTCAAAGCGCACGAGATTGCCAAAGGCATCTGTCAAGGCGAGGATTTTAGTGGTCATGCCGCCCTTTGAGCGGCCTATGGCCTGGCTCTGAGTCCCCCTTTAGCGCCCTGGCCATGACGGTGGACCTTGACTATCGTGGCGTCGACCATCGCGTATTCCATATCTGGATCATCCGAGCAGGCATCAAATATCCGTTTAAAAACATCGGCTTTGCGCCAGTCACTGAAGCGGCGAAACGCTGTGCTCCAGTTGCCGTAAAGTGGAGCATACTTTTCGGCATGAGGTTCTAAAAAAAACCGCCCTGTCGTGAGACAAGGGCGGCCAGTGCGACGCATCAACGGGGAGCCGAAGCGTCAGGAAGGGTTATTTCACCTGCGGCCAGCCGTCGGAGAGCTGTCGGCGTACCGTGGCCATATCCGGGGCGTCTTTCCAGAGGATGCCGATGTCGCGGTGTCTGGCGCCCGGTCCGGTCGAGCCGCTTTCAAAAAAGCGTGAGTCCTGCGGATGGAAGACGGCGGTTTTGGTGCCGTCGCGCGCCGTGCCGCCCATGCTGGTCCAGTGGTCGGGGTGGATATGGGCGTCCATCACGCAGTCGATAAACAGGGCCTGCCCCACGGCGTTGGGATCGGCATAGCGTCCGTCCGGGAAGGTGGTCGTCGGGTGCCAGGGCCGGGCCAGCGCCACCGCGCCGTCGGGCACACCGGCTTCGCGCGTCAGGCGCGACCGATAAACGACGAGGCCGATGGGCTGGCTCAGGGGCGTGGAGGGGGCCAGCAAGAAGGAATGGAACTCCCCCCGCGGGGTGGGCGCGCCGCGATTGCGGGTGCGCAATTCGCTGTCTTCGATCAGCAATTGCCCGTTTCCGAAGATGAAGTCGATATTGCCGGCGATCAGGCTGTCGCGGATCACCGCCCGCCTGCCATTGGCAAACAGCGTGTCCTGATAGCCGAGCATCGCGGTCTTGCGGAACAGCACGCGGTCGCTGTCGATATCGAGCAGGACGGCGACGGCCTGCGAATTTTTGATCTTCTGCGGGTCATCGCTCAGTCGCGCGTCGTTGCTGAGGTAGTCGAAGGTGTTTTCGACGGTCAGGCCCTCGACCGTCACCTGATCGGCATTGATCGTCAGGGTGGCCGAGCCGGGTGTGCCCCACTTGCGGCGGTGATACTTGCCCGCCGTTTCGGCCACGGCGTCAAAGTGCAGGCGGGTGCGTTTCACCCCCGCGCCTTTGAGGCGCACTTTCGGGCGGCTGACCGTCACCTTTTCATAATAGTCGCCCGCCGCCACGTCGATCACCACCCAGGTGTCGCTTGTGTCCTTTTGCGCGGCGTCGAGCGCGGCCTGCACCTTTGTGAAACAGGCTTTTTGCGTACCGCAGTCCGGGCGCACTGTAAAACGGGTGGCGGCCTCGGCGGGGAGGCTCAGCGCCGCAAGGGTCAGACAGGCGACGGCGCTGGCGAGCAGGGTGGGGCGTACAGACATGAGCTCAGTGTTCCGACAGAAAACCGTCAATCAGATCGACAATGCGGCTGAACCACGGATCGAACAGCCAGATGTCGTGGGGGGCGTTGTCAAACGCGGTATAGCGATAGGCGATGCCCTGCGCTTTCAGCTTGGCCTCGACCTCTTCATGACCGGCGGTAAAGCGCGTCAGGCCGCTGCTGATGACGAGGGTCGGCGGGGCGGCGGCGCTGACGTGCTTCGCGGCACTGGCTTCGCGCCAGCGGTCGGGCACCTTTTCCATCGCACCGCCCAGCCACAGACCGGCGGCAGAGCTGTCCCCGGCGGCGTTTTCGTATTGCAGGGCCAGTGGTGTGGTGAAGTCGAGCACGCCGTCAATGTCGATCAGGGCGCTGACGCGCGTATCGTCGCCCGCCTGGCTTTTGTAGAGTGGGGTGTCCGCCGTATAGGCCACAAGCGCGGCCATCTGCCCGCCGGACGAGGCCCCGCCAAGGGCCAGCCGCTTGGGGTCGATGCCAAAGGTCTGCGCCTGCCCTTTGACCCAGACAAGGGCGTCATTGACGTCGATCAGACCCGCCGGATAGGGGGCTTCGGGCGACAGGCGAAACTCCGGCAGGAAGACGGCATAGCCGCGCTGCGCCAGCCGGCTGGCCAGAGCGTAGAAATGCGACTTGTTGCCTGAGCGCCAGCCACCGCCGTGCACCAGCAGGATACCCTTGCCATTGGCGCGCCCGGCGACCGGCAGGAAGACGTCGATATGCAGTTCGCGCCCGCCGATACTCTTGTAACGGCGGTCAAACAGCACCTTTTGCCCGCTCTGGAACTCGGCCACGGGCCAGCTGATGCCTGCATACTGATCCTTATAGCGCTCAAACCGCTGCGAGACGGTGTAGCTGTCGTCCACGGGGATCAGGTCGGCGGCGAGGGCGGGGGTCAGTAGTCCCAGACCCAGCGCGGCGACGGTAAGGGCGGGCAAAAGCCGCATGGTTTACTCCTGTAGAGGCGGCCACCGGCGGGTGCCGATGGCCGCTTTATGTTTATCAGTACTTATAACGCAGACCGAGGATCCACTGCGCTCCGGTGTGGGTATATTCGCGCGTCAGATCCATGTCGCCCGTATCGCCGGTGCCGTAGATGCGCTCCACTTCGTCGGTGATGTTGATACCCTCAAAGGTCAGGGTCAAGCGCGGCGTGACGTTGTAGAAGGAGGCGAAGTCTACGTGGGTGGGGCCGTATTTGCGCTCCTGCACGTGACCATTGCCGCCCGGTTCGCTGAGCAGATAGTCGTCACGCTTGTTGACCGACAGGCGCGCCCCGAAGGTCTCGGTGTCGTAATAGACGGTCAGATTATAGGAGTTGGGCGACAGGCCCGTGGAGTCTTCGGCCGAGACGTGGGTGTAGTTGGACGCGATGCCCAGCTTCGACCACGGCCCCGGCAGGAAGGTGAAGGGCTGGTTATAGGTCAGTTCGAAGCCCTTGACGCTGTTGCCCTTGTCGCTGTTGACCGGGATGGTGAAGGTGTAGGGCACCTTGGCCGGATCGGCATTGTAGGAGGTGTCGTACAGCGGGTCGGCATAGATGGCCGGCCAGAAGGACGGGTCGATCATCTGACTGACCACATCGGTCTTCAGCGAGCGTACAATGTCCTTATGGAAGACGGTAAAGGCCAGAAGCCCTTCGTCACCGAAGTACCATTCGACGCCCAGATCCACATCGTTCGATTCATAGGGCTTCAGCGACGGGTTGCCGACATTGCCCACGGTGCGCGTGGTGTAGCCGAAGACCGGCCCGGCGATGTTCAGCGAGCTGAGCCCCGGACGCGTCAGGCTGCGGCCATAGGAGGCACGCACCACAAGGTCGCTGCGCACGTCCAGCGCCGCATTGATCGAGGGCAGGTAGTTGTCGTAATCGACATTGACCTCGACCGGCGTGCCGCTGACGCGTGCCTTGGAACTGACCTTGGTCTTGACGTAGCGCAGACCGGCATTGGTGCGCAGGCGCATACCAGCGATGTCGTATTCGGCGTTCAGTTCGCCATAGGCCCCAAGCGTTTCTTCGCCGACGGTCCAGCCCGCCCCGGTGTTGTCCGTATAGCCGCCTTTGATGATGCCTGCGGCGGCAATGGCGTCGAAATCGGCGACGCGGAAGGGCAGCAGGCCCGGACCGTCCAGCCCCTTGCCGAAGTTGGAGACGGGGAAGGGACGGGTATAGTTCGACGGGTCGAAGCTGGGCGTTGCGCCCAGACCTTCGCCATAGCTCACCTTGCGGTCATTATAGCTCAGGCCGGCCTTCAGCGACACGTTGTCGGCATTGTAGGTGGCGTCAAAGCGCGAGGTGAAGTTTTCCTTCTTTACCGTGTTGATGCGGTTAGAGGCCGTCAGGGCGTTGATATAGTTGTTGGCCTTGTTGGGGTCATAGGTGCCAAAGCTGATGCTCGGCACATAGGCATTGCCGCTGTAGTCATAGGCGTAATAGTGCGGCACCGAGCGGTAGTAGAAGCGCAGTTCCGTGCGGTCGGCGTCATCCACCGCCGACCCGGCCATGGCGTCGAGCGTCAGGCGCTCATTGAGCTTGAAACGACCGGACAGGACGACCTGATCAAAGGTCGATTGCGAGTTCTGACGGCGGCTTTCGTACCACGAGGTCACGTCGTTAAAGGCGGCGGCGACCAGAGTCTTGCCGTCGGCTCCGATCTTGAACGACAGCGGCGTCTGACCCGTAAAGTTACCGGCGGTGCCGTGCGTCAGCAGCCATTCCATCGAATTATAGCTGTCGCGGTCATTGGTCAGTTCCGAATGCAGGACGTCCAGCGTGATCAGGGCGTTTTCGGTGGGCTTGTATTGCAGCGAGCCGGTGACCCCGATGCGCTTCTGATCATTGCCGAAATAGTCGGCGCGCGGCAGGCGCGGGGCCCACAGGCAATCCAGCGGATCGGCGGCCCCACAGGCTTTTGGCGTCCCCGTTACAGTCGGGTTGCTCTTGGCCCACGAGTCGCCATTGACGTAGGGCGAGGTCCAGCGCACGCTGGAATAGCCTTCCTGATGCACGGTGCGGTTGGAGGCCGCCACCGATAGAAGCGCCCCGAACTTACCATCGGCAAACGTCTTGCTGACCAGCAGGGCGACGCGCGGATCGGCCTTCTGATTCAGGGTGTTGTAATTGGCCTGCGCTGAGGCGGAGACGGTGAAGTCTTTGCGGAAATCAAAGGGACGCGCTGAATAAAGATTGACCGTACCGGCAATGCCGCCTTCTTCGGTCGAGGCCTTCTGCGATTTTTCGATGTCAATACGATTGAACAGTTCCGAGGCGAACAGGTGGAAGTCGAAGGCGCGGCCCGCATTGAGGGTGACGCCGCCTGTGTCGAGGCCGTCGCTGCTGGCCGGGACTTCCATGCCGTTCAGCGTGGTGCGCGTAAAGTCCGGACCGAAGCCGCGCAGGGTGATATTGCGCCCTTCGCCGCCTTCGCGCGACATGGCCACACCCGGCACGCGCTGGATGGACTCAGCCAGGTTGAGGTCCGGCATCTTGCCGATGTCTTCGGCCACGATGCTTTCGACCGCATTGGCGGCGCGACGCTTGATGGCGCGCGCCTTGCTCAGCGATCCGCGAATGCCCTTGACCACGACCACGGTTTCTTCGGGGGCGGCGGCGGGCTCGTCAGAGGCGGTGGTGTCGGCCGCGTAGGCGGTGCGGGTGATGGGGATGGCGTTGTCGCGCGCTGCCGGGATCTGCTCAGCCAGAACAATAATGCCATTGGAGCGGGTAACCGGTGTCAAATTCGTGCCCGCTAACAGGCGCGACAGGCCTTCGCGCACCGGCATATTGCCCTGCACGGCGGCGGTCTGCTTGCCCTTCACGACCTTTTCTGGCGCCATAAGCTGGATATTGGCCTGCTGGGCGAACTGAGGAATGCCGCGTTCGGCCGCCTGAGCCGGGACATTGAACGACTTGACCGCGTCCTGTGCCTGAGCCGGCACGGCGGAAACCATAAGCAACGTGCCGCCGGCGAGCAGCAACGGGCCATTAAACGCGCGCATAAATGCATTCGTCATCAGAATTTTCCCTGTAGAAGCGCCCCGTGGTGCGCATTATTATTATTGAAGGTCCCGGTTATTTTAAATCTGGGCCTTCCTGAGTTACGATGCCTGGCAAACGGACTTCCGTATGCGGCGTATTTATTTTTTTGTGCCGATCAGGATGGCCTTGTCGGTCTTATGGATATTTGCGCCGAAGGCTTCGACCACGGCCCCCGAAAAGGCCTCCGGATCATTGGCGCTCAGCCGCCCGATCAGGCGCTCGCGCCCCAGAGCCTCGTCCTCAATGACGATCTGGATGCGGTTATAGCGGTTGAACTCCGCCGCCACCTGCGACAGGGTCTTGCCGTTCAGCGCAATCTGCCCTTCGCGCCACGCCAGATCGCTGTCGATGGCGTCGGGGGCGTGGACGATCTTGACCGGCTGATGTTCACGCAGGACGGTGCGTTCCCCGGCGTGCAGCAGGACGGCCTCACGACCATCGGCGACCGACCAGGCCTGCACCGTGCCCTCCGTCACCAGCACCTCAACCCCGTCAGGGTGCTTTTTGACCGAAAAGGCGGTGCCGACGGCCTTGATGCGGCTCTGACCGGCGCTGACGATAAACGGACGCTGGCGATTGTGCGCTACCTTGAACCACGCCTCGCCCTCGATCAGCTCGATGCGGCGCTCGCTTTCGGCCATGTCGATGCGCAGGCGGCTATCGGTATTCAGCGTGGCGATCGAGCCGTCGCTCATGGGCAGGCGGCGGATTTCGCCCATATGGGTTATGGCCTCGTCCTGACGCAGGGCAAAGACGGCCAGAAGACTGGCGGCGATCAGCCCGCCACCGGCCGCCGCGGCGGTCAGGAGACGCCGGCGTGACGGGAGGGGAAACAGACGGGCGGCCGTGTCCTGCCAGTGGGCGGACGGCCCCAGCGCCTGCGCCCGCGACAGGCTGTGCCAGCCGGCCTCAGCCCGCAGCAGCGCCCCGCGCCGCCGCGGATCACCGGCCAGCCACGCGTTCAGCGCCGCCGCGTCCTCAGGCGAGAGCGGACGTGGCTTGACCGCCCACAGGCTGGCCGCGTGCGCAATCTGCTCGCTAGTTTCGACCGGCGTCGGTACCACGCATATACTCCTTTCGCGGCTGGAGACGGGGTTCGTCTTCGGCCATGGCCTTCATGATCAGACGCAACGCCTTGGCCGCGTCATTTTCCACCATATGTTCGCTCAGGCCCATACGGCGGGCGATTTCTTTCTGGGGCAGGCCCTCGATCTTGCGCATTTCGAACACCTGACGGCAGCGTGCGGGAAGGGTGGCGATCACCCGCTTCAGACGCGCCAGATCGGACCGCGCCACGCTGACCTGCTCCGGCGAAGGCAGGTCGCTCATGACCTCCAGCCGGTCGATCTCGTCCACGCTTTCGATACGCACGATACGCGCTCGCCGCAGCCGCATCAGGGCGATATTGCGCGCCACCGTGAAGAAGTAGGCGCGCGGCGAGGTGATGTGCTCGATATGGCTTAGCTCCGCCATGCGGCAGTAGGATTCCTGAAGAATATCCTCAGCGTCGTCACGCCCCAACCGGGCACGCATCAGCCACGCCCGCACATCCGCCTCATGAGGCAGGATCTGCGAAGCCACCCAGTGAATGATGTGATCCGGCGCGGACTCCATTCAGGCCTCCCGATACTATGATGCCTGAGCGGGTGACTTCCGTAAATTTATGTTTGGCGATGGCCGAAAGGCACGCCGCAATAGTTTTGATCTTAAAGGCCTGTGCGCCGCTCAAGGGTCGCGTGGGAACCGCCCCTTTTCGTTTGACAACGATTGCGCGCGGGCCTAATGGCCGCGCGCAACCCTGTTTCCGAGGGTATCCTACCTTCGGAACAGGCTTATCAGGAACCTAAACCCATGCCCGACGACAGTCGTCGATCCACATTGCCGCAAGGACCGCGCATCGGGTAAACGGGTTTCCGGCTTGCCGATACCGGGCTTTGCGGCCTCAGTATCAAAGGTAAGCCGATGGTCTTCTTTTTCGAAGATAGTCAGGGCGCGCGTCCGCTCGTGCATGCGTCCCGCGCCGACCGCTACGGTGTGTCCTTCGCCGATCTCGCCGCCTTCCTGCTGCTGGCCGGGGTGGCGGTGCTGGTCTTTCATGGTGCGTCCGCCATGGATCAGCCGCTTTCCCAACTGCGTTCCGCACCGGTAACGCTCGATCTGGCGCAACTGCCCGAATATGCTCTGCGCTCGACGCTGCGCATGTTTGCGTCGCTGGCGGCGTCGCTGGTCTTCACCTTCACCGTGGCCACTCTGGCGGCCAAGAGCCGCCGGGCGGCCCTTCTGATCATTTCGGCGCTTGATATCCTTCAGTCTGTCCCGGTTCTGGGCTTTCTGACCTTTACGGTGACCCTGTTCATGGGCCTGTTTCCGGGCAATCAGTTAGGGGCCGAAGCCGCCGCTATCTTCGCCATCTTCACCAGTCAGGCGTGGAACATGGCCTTCAGCGTCTATCAGTCGCTGACCACCCTGCCGACACGCAGATGTTCCGCATCCGGGGCTGGCAATGGTGGCGTCAGATCGCCCTGCCGGCGGTGTTTCCCTACTATGTGACCGGTGCCCTGACGGCTTCGGGCGGGTCATGGAACGCCAGCATCGTGGCCGAGGCCGTGGACTGGGGCCATACCCACCTCGAAGCGGCGGGCCTTGGGGCCTATATCGCCCGCGCCACTGCGGCGGCCGACTATCCCCGCGTGGTGCTGGGCATCGCAGTGATGAGCCTGTTCGTCATCGCCTTTAATCGCATCGTGTGGCGCCGCCTCTACGTCTTCGCCGAACGCCGCCTGCGTCTGAACTGAGGAAAGGTACTTTCCCATGACCCACACCCAATTCACCCCCGCTTGCCCTCTGGTCGAACTGCGTCAGGTGTCGCACGTCTATGAAAAGGGCAAATCCACGGGCCACACCGTGCTGGAGAAGGTCGATCTGACCCTGAATGCCAATGAGATCGTCGGTCTTCTGGGGCGCTCCGGCTCGGGCAAATCGACCCTGCTGCGCACCGTAGCGGGCCTGATCGAGCCCAGCGCAGGCACGGTCCACTTCCCCTCTGCGCCGGACGGGCAGGC
>NZ_JAIWNX010000006.1 GCF_020217185.1 Asticcacaulis sp. | reverse complement strand
GAATGTCGGCATGGTGTTTCAGAGCTTCGCCCTGTTCCCGTGGCTGAGCGTGCTGCAAAACGTCGAGGTCGGCCTTGAGGCGCAGGGCGTAGCCCCGGCGATCCGCCGCGAACGCGCCCTGAAGGCTATCGACCTGATCGGGCTCGACGGCTTTTAAAACGCCTACCCCAAGGGGTTGTCGGGCGGGATGCGTCAGCGCGTCGGTCTGGCGCGGGCTCTGGTCGTCGATCCGGATATCCTTTTGATGGATGAGCCCTTTTCGGCGCTCGACGTGCTGACGGCGGAAACCCTGCGCACCGATTTGCTCGACCTGTGGTTCGAAGGGCGCACGCCGCTCAAGTCGATCCTGATCGTCACGCACAATATCGAGGAGGCGGTGCTGATGTGCGACCGCATCCTTGTCTTTTCGTCCAATCCGGGGCGGGTAGTGGCTGAAATCACCGTCGATCTGCCGCAACCGCGCGATCGTCTGGACCCGGCTTTTCGCGCGCTGGTCGAAGACATCTACCGCCGCATGACCACGCGCACGCCCAAGGCTCCGGTGCAGGAAGGCCTGTTTGCGGGCATGGGGATGGCCATGGTGCTGCCGCGCGTTTCGACCAATATTCTGGCCGGTCTGATGGAGGCCCTGGCCGGGACGGCCTATGCCGGTAAGGCCGCCCTGCCGGCGCTGGCGGCGGAGCTTCAGTACGAGGCCGACGAACTCTTCCCCATTGCCGAAGTGTTGCAACTGCTGCGCTTTGCCGAACTGGAAGGCGGCGATCTGCTGCTGCTGCTCGCCGGTCAGGCCTTTGTCGAAGCCGATGTCGATGGCCGCAAGTACCTGTTCCGGCAACAGCTTCTGACCCATGTGCCGCTGGCGACCCATGTCCGTCACGCGCTCGAAACCGGCGGCGAGGCCGGGCTGAGTGCGCGGCGCGTGCGCGACCAGTTGCAGACGCACATGTCTGAAACCTTTGCGCAGCAGACCCTGCGTTCAGTGGTTCAGTGGGGGCGTTATGCCGAGGCCTTCGACTATGACGAAAAGGCGGACCGTTTCAGCCTTGAGGACGTGGTGTAAGCCGTTTAGGGAGGGGGCTCAGTTCACAGACAGGAGTCCCCTCATGGCCTTAACCCTCTACGGCATCAAAAACTGCGATACGATGAAGAAGGCGCGGCTGTGGCTGGACGGGCAGGGGCTGGCCTATGCCTTTCACGACTATAAGGTCGCGGGGATTGATGAGGCGCATCTGAAGGATTGGGTCAAGGCGGTGGGCTGGACCGTCCTGCTCAACAAGGCGGGCACGACCTTCAAGGCTCTGCCCGAAGCCGATAAGGCTGACATTGACGAGGCCAGGGCCATCCGCCTGATGCTGTCCAATCCGTCGATGATCAAACGCCCGGTGCTGGACAAGGACGGTACGATTACCGTCGGCTTCAAGCCGGAGGTCTATGCGGCGCTGTTTGCCTGATGTCAGAGAAGCGGCTCGACACCCGCTCTGCGGGATGAATTTTATTTAATACTTATCTGTGCATCCAAATGGCACTGTCCGCGCCTCTTATCCTACAGAGGCGGATTTTCGCCTGACACTTTCTCAAGGGAGATCGTAACATGCACGATTTCGAAGCGGCACTTCTCATCCCCATCATCTCTATCCTGATGCCTATTTTTATCGTGGGCATCGTCATGTACTTCCGCGCCAAGGACCGGGCGGAAGTGCAGAAGACCATCCGCATGGCCATCGAAAAGGGGCAACCCCTGCCGCCGGAATATCTGGACAGCCTGCAAAAGTCCGGAGCTTCAATGAACAAGATCAAGACGCCGGTGAACGATATTCGTTCCGGTCTTATCCTGATGGCCGTGGCTCTCGGTCTGGTGGTTCTCGACTTTGTGAAAAATGATTATGTTTTTGAAACCCTGTCGGGCGTCGCGGCCATTCCCGGTTTTATCGGGGTCGCCCTGCTGATCATGGGCATTGTCGGCCTGAACAATCAGAAGAAGTCCTGAACCGTAACGCTTTCAGGATCGACCCGCCATGTCCGCCCCTTCCACCGCTGCCGGTTACCGACATCTGAGCGATCATGACCTGATCGCTCAGGCGGTGCTGGGCGTGTCCGACGCCTTCGGTGAACTGGTGCGGCGGCACTCGGCGGCTCTGCGCACGCACCTGCGGCGCATGGGGGCGCAGGGGGCCGACGCGGACGATATGGCGCAGGAGGCCTTTATTACGGCCTATGAGCGTCTGACCGAGTACCGGGCCGATGGTCCGTTTCTCAACTGGCTCAAAATGATCGCCGCCCGCCGCTATCTGCGCAAGGTGAAGACAACGCAGAAATATCTGCTGGTCGAGGACGTCACCCCCTATGAGACCGCGCCCGACCTGCATCAGGCCGTTCAGAACGAGGGGGCGGCGCGTGATCTGGACGGGGCCCTGTCGCGCCTGAAACCGGCGGAGCGCCTGTGCGTCACGCTGAATATTTCCGGCGGGCTCAGCCATCAGGACGTGTCGAATGAGACGGGCCTGCCGCTGGGGACGGTCAAGAGCCATATCAAACGCGGACTGACGCAGTTGAGGGCTATGCTGGACATGGCCGAAGCCGTGCCCGCGGTTATCGAAAGGTGATGTCATGAAGGATGAAGACCTCTACCATCTGTTCCAGACGCCAATGCGTTTCGATGACGAACCGGCGTTTCAGGATCGGGTGATGCGCCGCCTGGGCGCCAAAAACTGGCTGCGTCAGGGCCTGATCGCTCTGGCCGGTCTGCTGGGCGGGCTTTACGCCCTGACCCAGCTTGTGCGGCTGCCCGGCCTGTCGTCCACGGCGCAGGCCGCCACGCGCCCGGCGGCGGCCCCGGACGCCACCTTCGAGGCCAGCCTCGGCTTTGGGCGCGAACTGGTGGAAAACGTCGCCAACGGTCTGGCGCTGGCCTTAAGCAAGTCCACGGATTATTTGGCCTTCGCCCAGTCGCCCCTCTTTTTTTGGATCAGCTTTTCGCTATGTATGAGCATCGTCGGCCTGTACCTCGTCAACATGCGTGAAGAGGGGGTATAGGCCCACTCCCTGCCGGTCCTCCCGGCTGAGCGAAAGGTGCCCTTAAGGTGAGCAGCCATACCCCATCCCCCGTCAAGCGTCTGACCGCGCCGGAAATCTATGCGCGCAAAGGCGGTACGCCTCTGGTCAGCCTGACCGCCTATGACGCGCCGATGGCGGAAATTCTCGATAATCACTGCGACATCCTGCTGGTCGGCGACAGCGTCGGCATGGTGGTGCACGGCCTGCCCAACACGCTGGGCGTGACGATGGAGATGATGATCCTGCACGGTCAGGCGGTGATGCGCGGGGCCAAACGCGCCTTCGTTGTCGTCGATATGCCATTCGGCTCTTATGAAGGCGATCCGGAAGTGGCCTTTGACAATGCCGCGCGCCTGCTGAAAGAAACCGGCGCGCAGGCGGTCAAGGTCGAAAGCGGCCCGACGGTCGCGCGCACCATCGCCTATCTGACGCAGCGCGGCATCCCGGTCATGGGGCACATTGGTCTGCGTCCGCAGGCGGTCAATGTCGATGGCGGTTTCCGCGCCAAGGGCCGCACCCCCGAAGAACGCGAAAAAGTCCTTCAGGAAGCCCGCGACACCGACGCGGCCGGGGCCTTTGCCATCGTGATCGAGGGCGTGGCGGCCGATCTGGCCGGGGAAATCACTGCGGCGGTCAAGGCCCCCACCATCGGCATCGGCGCCTCGGCGGCCTGCGATGGGCAGATACTGGTCGTCGATGACATGTTGGGTCAGTTCGACTGGTCCCCCAAATTCGTGCGCCGCTATGCGGCCTTGCGTGAAACCATCAGTGAGGCCGCAGCAGCCTACGCCAAAGATGTCAAAAGCCGCGACTTTCCGGCCCCACAAGAGACATATTTTGCGAAGTAGAATGATAACCCTGATGGGGTGTCCTCTTTAAGGGGGCGCATGCCCTGTTGGAAAAACCGGTTTCCACTTTTTCGGGGCATGCTTTAATGATCATTGCGCATCCGGCCTGTTGCGGCTAGGTTCGCGCCAGATTTACCGGTGACCGCCGCGCTGCGGTCCCGTCAGTGTGTTCTGAGACAAGGAATAAACGTGAGCGATATTTTCGAGGAAGCCGAAGAAGGTCTGCGTCAGGACCGTTGGGCCGCCATCGCGAAAAAGAGTGCCCCTTTCGTGGGTGGCGCACTGGCTGTGGCGTTGATCGGGGCTCTGGGCTTCTGGGGCTATACGTCGTGGGAAGCCGGGCGTATCAGCAAGGCGTCTGAGTCCTATGTCGTCGCGCAGGACGCCCTGACCAAGAACGACAAGGGCGCGGCGCGAACGGCGTTACAAAAGGTCGTGGATGCGGGCGCGCCGGGCTATAAGGCGCTGGCCCTGTCGCAACTGGCCGGGCTGGCCGTTGAAGACAACAAGACCGACGAAGCTGTTAAGCTGCTGGAAGAGGCGTCGAAGGCCTCTTCGGACCCCTTGATTGCCGATCTGGCGACGCTGAAGGCCACCTTTCTGATCATGGACAAGGCGTCTTTTGAGGATGTCGAAAAGCGCCTGACGCCGCTGACCAAGGAAGGGCGTCCCTACGCGCCTCTGGCCAAGGAAGCGCTGGCTATGGCCAAGATCCAGAAGGGCGACCTTCAGGGCGCGCGCGGCGACCTTCAGGCGCTGGCCTTCTCGCTCGACGCCTCTGATCCGCTCAAACAACGGGCCCAGATGGCGGTGGCTCTGATCGATTCCGGTGGTGCCGAAGTGGCGCGTCAGGCGATCAAGCTGCCGGAAGTGAAGGCGCAGCCGCAGATGGCCGCCCCGCTGAGCCTGCCGCAACAGTAAACGACCCACCCGACTAACTTCGCCTTGATGAGAAAGCCCTGATGACGGCAAAGACTTCCCACCATAATGGCCACCATACCGGTCGTATCCTGACCGCCACGGCTATGGCGCTGGTGCTGGGCGCGGGGCTTTCGGGCTGCTCGACCATCCAAAACCTCAACCCGCTCAAAAAAGAAGAGCCGAAAGAGGTCGCCACGCAGGGCGAGCGCATCTCCATCGTCGCCTTCGAGCAAAAGGTGCAGCCGTCCGAACGTTTGGCGGGCAAGGACTTCTACCTGCCGTCGCCGCAGCCTGTCGCCGACTGGCCTTTCGCCAGCGGCCCAACCACGACGGTCGAGCACGCCGCCGCGGCTGAGCAGTTCAAGATCGCCTGGTCGAAGTCGGTGGGGGCGGGCTCGTCGCGCACCACTCAGGTCGTCGCCTCGCCGGTATCGGATGGCAAGCTGATCTACGCCATGGACGGCGAAGCGCGTATTCGCGCCTTCGACGTCAATTCGGGCAACGAAGTTTGGACGCGGAACCTCAATCCCGACATCCGCCGTGACAAGGACGCCTTTGGCGGTGGTCTGGCCGTTTCGGGGGGTAAGCTCTACGTGACTTCCGGCTTCCGTCTGGCCGCCGCGCTTGACGCTGCGTCGGGCGAGGTGCTGTGGACCAAGACGTTCGACAGCCCGCTGCGCGCTGCGCCGGCGGTGAACGGCAATGTGGTGGTCTTCAGCGACGTCGATAACCAGATGATTGCGCTGAACAAGGAAACGGGGGAGCCCGCCTGGACCTATCAGGCGCTGGTCGAACCGGCGCGCATCCTGCGCACCACCGCTCCGGCCATCTATGAGAACCTGTTTATCGCGCCGTTTTCGTCGGGCGAACTGGTCGGTATCGACGCCAACAGCGGTCAGCAGGTGTGGAACCAGACCCTGGCGCAATCGACGCGCACCAACGCCCTGTCGGAAATCCGCGACATTTCCGGTCGCCCGCTGGTGGCCAACAATCTCGTCTATGCCGCCAGCCATTCGGGCGTCTTCTCGGCGCTGGATGCCAAGTCGGGTCAACGTCGCTGGTCGGTCAGCGCCGATTCGACCAATGCCCCGTGGGTGGCCGGTGATGCCGTCTATCTTTCGACCCTGCAAAGCGAGCTGATGGCGGCCAATGCCGCGTCAGGTCAGGTCTATTGGCTGGTCGATCTCAATCAGGGCCGCGCCAAGACCAAGAAAAGCTTCTTTGGTATGGGTGGCGAAAAGAAGGTCAAGAACCTGCCGGTGTGGACCGGCCCGATTCTGGCCTCCAACCGCCTGATCATGGTCAATTCCGAAGGCGAAATGGTGGCTTTCGACCCCAAGACCGGGGCGCGCAAAGAGACGCTGAAACTGGGTGATGCGGCCTATCTGGCCCCCATCGTGGTGGGGGACAAGCTGTTCGTCCTGACCGACAAGGCGAAGCTGATCGCCGTTCAGTAAGCGATCCCCCAGCGATGACCATTCGGATGCAGGAGGCGAGCCTCCTGCATCTTTTCTTTTTTTTACACGGTATCTCCTGTAATAACCCCCTCATGACCTTAAAAATCGCCATTGTCGGCCGTCCGAACGTCGGCAAATCCACCCTGTTCAACCGCCTTGCGGGCAAGAAACTGGCCATTGTCGATGACCAGCCCGGCGTGACGCGTGACCGTCGCTACGCTTCGGGCCATATCGGCGACATCGATCTCGACCTCATCGACACTGCCGGTTTCGAGGACGTGGCCGATACCTCGCTGGAAGCGCGCATGCGCCAGCAGACCGAAAAGGCCATCGAGGAATGCGACGTCGCTCTGTTCGTCATGGACGCCCGCGAAGGCGTGGTGCCGCTTGATCGCATCTTTGCTGACATCCTGCGTTTCAAGGACAAGCCGGTCATCCTGATCGCCAATAAGGCCGAGGGCCATGCCGGTTTTGCCGGAGCCGAAGAGGCGCACGTCTTGGGCTTTGGCGCGCCGCTGCACCTGTCGGCCGAACACGGGGAGGGGATTTCCGAGCTTTATGAGGCGCTGGAAAAGTACCGCCAACTGATCGAAGGCGATTTCATTGCCGATGAGGACGAAGACGAGGATGAGGACACCAAGCCCGTCCGCATCGCCATTATCGGGCGTCCCAATGCCGGTAAATCGACCCTGATCAACCGCCTTTTGGGCGAAGACCGCCTGCTGACCGGGCCGGAGGCGGGCATTACCCGCGATTCGATCTCGGTCGATTGGGAGTATGAAGGGCGCAAGATTCGCCTCGTCGATACGGCGGGTCTGCGGCGCAAGGCGCGCGTGCAGGAAAAGCTAGAAAAGCTTTCGACCGCCGACACCATCCGCGCCATCACCTTCGCCGAGGTGGTGATCCTGGTCATGGATCAGGAAAACGCCTTTGAAACGCAGGACCTTCAGATCGCCGATCTGGTCGAACGTGAAGGCCGCGCCCTGATCTATGTCATCTCCAAATGGGATACGGTCGAAGAACCGCAGGCGCGTTTGCACGAACTGAGCGAGATCGCCGAGCGCATGTTGCCGCAACTGCGCGGGGCCCCGTTCGTGGCCTTGTCGGCGCTGAACGGCCGCGGGCTCGACCGGCTGATGCCCGCCGTGCTGAAGGCCTATCGCAACTGGTCGGCCAAGGTGAAGACGCGCGACCTCAATGACTGGCTGAAACTGGCCATTCAGCGTCACCCGCCCCCCGCCGTGGACGGCAAGCGCATCAAGCCGAAATATATGGCGCAGACCAAGGGGCGTCCGCCCACCTTCGTGCTGTTCGCCAGTCGTGCTTATGCCATGCCGGCCCATTATCAACGCTATCTTATCAATAGCTTGCGTGAATCTTTTGATATGCCGGGCGTGCCTATTCGCCTGAGTGTCAAGGCCAATGCCGGGGTCAATCCGTTTGATGAGGGTGGCAGCAAGGACACCAGCGGCCCACCGCGCGTGCGCGCCAAGCCGAAGGTCAAGCCGGGCGAAAAGCCAGCCCACCCCAACCGTGTCAAGCAGAAGCCGAAGGGCGTTCCGGCAGCGCCTAAGGTGGTGGTCAAATCACGCACCTCGCGCAGCCTTGGGCCTTCGACCAAGCCCGGTGCCGCCGCGCCCGGCGGCCGCAGCAAACCCGCGGGCAAGGGTAAGCGGTAAATACACCCTCCCCTGTCAAGCAGGGGAGGGTGAAATTAAAAGCTCCCGGTGCCGCTGAACAGGGTGCGCGTCTCGCCGCCGATCCAGATATTGCCGTCGGCTTCTGACACATGGATGCGCCCGGCGCGGCCCAGCTTCGTCCCCTGAGCCGCCACATAGGGGGCGGTGGCGCGACCATCGGCCAGCAGGCACTGAGCGACCGAGGCATTGAGCGAGCCCGTCACCGGGTCTTCGATAATACCGCCCGTGGCGTCGCTGAACAGGGCGCGGATTTCAAACGCCGTCTCGTGGCCCGCCGGATGCGCGCCGACCAGACCGATTTCAACGCGGCGATCCAGATAACGCAGCGGATCGACGGCCAGCACGGCGTCGGCCGAGGCCAGTTGCACCAGCACCCAGCCGGGGCCATTGTCGGCCCATTCGGCGCTGACGATGTCGTCCGGTTCGATGCGCAACACTTCGACAATTTCGGACCGCTTGGCCGCATCAACCGGGCCCTTGCGGACCAGCGGCGGCGCGGCAAAGGCCGGCCGGTCGCCGTCAAAGCGCACGCGGACCAGACCGACCGCGCACTCTTGCACCACCTCTGTCTTGTCCGAACCGGTCGCCAATCGCCACGCATGGGCCGAACCCAGAGTCGGATGACCGGCAAAGGGCAGTTCACGGTCCAGTGTAAAGATACGCACGCGGTAGTCGGCGTCGGGCGTCTCCGGCGGCAGCAGGAAGGTCGTTTCCGACAGGTTGAACCAGCGCGTGATGCGCTGCATGTCTTCGGTCGTCAGGCCCTCTGAATCGAGCACCACGGCCACCGGATTGCCGCTGAACGGCCCGGAATGGAAGACATCGACTAACTGAAAACGGCGCTCGCTCATAATTGCCCCAGCAGTCTGCCCAGTTTGCGGATAAGCTCGTCGATCTCGGCTTCCGTCACGTCCAGAGGCGGGCGGAAGCGGATCGAGTCGGTGCCCGCCCCCAGCAACAACAGCTTCTCCTGCTCCAGCGCCATGTCGATCAGCCGCCCCTTGTTCGGCGCGTAGAGCAGGCTGAAACCCTGATAGAGGCCCAGTCCGCGCACATTGCCGAGGGTGTCGGGGTATTTTTCAACGAGGCTGTTCAGCCCGCCAAACAGGCGCGCGCCCTTGCTTTCGACGCTTTGCAACAGGCCTTCGTCCTCGACGATCCGCCATTCCTCGCAAAAGCGCACCATGTCGGACAAGGTGCCGCCCCAGGTCGAATCGAGGACGCCGATATCGTCCATCGAATTGAGCATATAGACGACGCCATTGCCGAACTTCTTGGCCGTGGCGACCGCCTGCGGCGGGTGGGGGACGTCAAACAGGTCGATGGAGAAGACCTCACCCGTCTGTCCGCCGGAGGTCTGCACCTCATCCAGCCCCCAGGCGATGCCGTGGTGGTGGCACAGGCGCGACAGCTCCTGATAGAAGCGCGGCAGGGCCAGACGATGGCCACCGGCCCCCTGAAGCGGCTCAAGAATAACCCCGGCGATTTCATCACGATAGGTAGACATCAGATAGTCGAGCGTCGCCAGACACTTATCGACCTCGCGCTGATTGTCGGCTTCGCGGCGGCGGCTGTCATACTCAGGGAAGGGCACCTGAAGATTGCCCTGAATCAGGCCCTGATAGTCGCGGGTGGCGATGGGGTCGTTCGACAGCTTGGTGATATTGAGCGCATAGACGGTGCGCCCGTGGAAGGCCTGTTCAAAATAGATAAAGCGGTGGTTGAGGACCGTCTTGCCCTGCGCCTGCATCTTCTTGTGGTGGAGATTGATGAGGTATTTCATCATGTTCTCAACCGCTTCGGCGCCGGAATTCACCGCATAGACCTCGACGCGCTCACCGCGCATACATTTGGGGCGCAGGGCGTGCAGCAGGCGGTAATAGTCGAGACATTCGCGCGTCAGGAAGTCCGGATTGGCCATCTTGGTATTGGCCGCGACCACCAGCCTGCGCATATAGTCGGGCTCATACAGGCGCGGGTGGTTGTAGCCGATCAGGCGCGACCCATAGAGGCCGCACCA
>NZ_JAIWNX010000005.1 GCF_020217185.1 Asticcacaulis sp. | reverse complement strand
GTCGGTGATGCGGTCGCCATCGACGGTCGCCAGCTCCAGACCGCGCGACGCTTCCAGATCGACGACGAACGGATAGGGCTCGGCGATGACATACTGCGACAGTTCGTCCAGAAGCGCGGCGCTGTCGGGTTTGGGGAAGGTGAGGTTGGTCGTGAGCATGGCCTGGGTCATGCGTTTATTTGACCCGAATCCCGCAAAAAGTGAACCGGAAACCTTTGTTTTTCTGGAAAAATCTTGACCGGTTATGCGTGGCCGGAATGAGCCCATTCCCGGAACGCGATCGTCTCCAGCGGCGGGACGCGGTCGGCGCGCGCCAGCTCGACCATCAGCGGGATGATCTCTTCGGGCAAGGGCAGGGTTTCGGGGTCTTCGCCCGGAAATGCCTCGGCGCGCATCCGCGTGCGCATGGCCCCCGGATTGACAAGGGCGCAGCGGATGGAGGTGACTTCCATCTCGTCGGCCCAGGTGCGCACCAGCGCCTCCATCCCGGCTTTTGAGGCGGCATAGGCCCCCCAGAAGGCGCGCGGGTTTGAGGCCGCGCCCGACGACACGAAGATGGCGCGCGCCGCATCCGACAGCTTCATCACCGGCTCAAGCTGACGGATCAGACGGTAGGTGGCGTTGAGGTTCAGCGTGATGACGCGGTTAAAATCCTTGGGCTCATAGTGCGAAACGGGGGTCAGCGACCCCAGAGTGGCCGCCGCATGGACAAAGATGTCGAGTTTCTTGAAGCGTTCATAGATCGCCCCGCCGATGCGCTCCAGCGCGGCCCCGTCGGCGAGATCAAACGGGATCAGGGTGGCGTGGCGGCCGGTTTCGGCAAAGATCTGATCATCCAGTTCTTCGAGCGCGCCGGTCGTGCGGGCACAGGCGATCACGTGCGCCCCGGCGCGCGCCAGACCCAGCGCCGTCGCCCGGCCAATGCCGCGCGACGCGCCGGTGATCAGGGCGATACGCCCCTGCAAAAGGGTATCGGTCATCGCCCCCGTCTTCATCGCCCTGTCCTTTTTATTTTTAGTGGGTATTGGCCAGAAGCGACAATTGCTGACCGCTGGCTTCGGCCTCGGCGGCGATTTCTTTGTCCGTCAGACGGGTCGGATAGTCGCCGGTAAAATAGTGGTCGGTATATTGCGGCTGATCATTGTTGCGGCCGTCGTGGCCCATCGCCTTATAAAGGCCATCGACCGAGAGGAAGCCCAGACTATCGCATTCCAGCATCTGGCGCATTTCCTCGATGGAATGTTGCGCCGCCAGCAGCTTGGCGCGATCCGGCATGTCGATACCGTAATAGTCGGGCCACAGGATAGGGGGCGAGGCCGAGCGCAGGTGGACCTCCTTGGCCCCGGCGGCACGCACCATGCGCACAATCTTCACCGAGGTGGTGCCGCGCACGATGGAATCGTCGATCAGGATGACCTTCTTGCCTTCCAGTACCACGCGGTTGGGCGAATGCTTCTTTCGCACCCCCAGATCGCGGATGTTCTGGGTGGGCTGAATGAAGGTGCGGCCGACATAGTGGTTGCGGATAATGCCCAGTTCGAACGGCAGGCCCGATTCTTCGGAAAAGCCCAGCGACGCGGGTACACCCGAATCCGGCACCGGTACGACGATATCGGCATCGGCAGGGTGCTCGATGGCCAGTTGACGGCCCATCGCCTTGCGCACCTCGTAGATCGACTTGCCATTCACAACCGAATCCGGTCGCGCGAAATAAACGTATTCAAACAGACAGGGGCGGGCGGCTTTGCGCTCAAACGGCTTGAACGATTTCAGGCCCTCTTCGTCGATCTGCACCACTTCGCCGTGCTCGACATCGCGCACGAAAACCGCGCCGATCATGTCCAGCGCGCAGGTTTCCGAAGCCAGCACATAGGCGTGGCCCAGCTTGCCGATCACCAGCGGGCGGATACCCAGTGGGTCGCGCGCCCCGATCATGCCCTTGCGCGTAATGGCGACCAGCGCATAGCCGCCTTCGATATCGCGCAGGGTGTCAATGAAGCGGTCAATGATCTTGATGCTGCGCGAGCGCGCGATCAGGTGCAGGATGACTTCGGAGTCCGAGGTGGACTGGAAGATAGCGCCTTCGGCCACCAGCTTGGTGCGCAGAAACATGAAGTTGGTCAGGTTACCATTGTGCGCAATGGCGATGCCGCCCGAATCGAGATCAGCGAACATGGGCTGCACATTGCGCAGGTGCGATCCGCCGGCGGTGGAATAGCGCGTATGACCGATAGAGGCGTGGCCTTGCAGGCGCTTGATCAGGTCGGCATCGGTGAAGACGTCGCTGACCAGACCGTGCGAGCGTTCGGTGTAGAAACGGCGGCCGTCGCACGAGGCGATACCGCAGGCTTCCTGTCCGCGGTGTTGCAGGGCGTGCAGCCCCAGCGCGGTGACCGCCGAAGCGTCCTCCATGCCGTAGATGCCGAACACGCCGCATTCAAGGCGCAGGCTGTCGTCGTCGGGATCGCGTGAAACGAAGCTATCCGACAGTTCCGAGGGCGAGGTCAGCATGGCGATACCTTTGTGGCCGGTGAAGGCCTGACGCGAGACAGGGGAGGGGCTGCCTCCATATAGTCGGTATAAGGAGAAATGGAAGCCCCGGTTACGCCCCGCAGTCCCATATCACCTATTGGTTGGGCGACGCCACGCTGTCGGCATATTTCGCCCAGGAAGGCGCTACCGACACGATGGCCCTGGCGCACTGAACGCTCAAAGGATAGACCTTGGCTTCGGTGAACCAGTCGGGCTTTCCTTTAGGCAGTACGACCGAAAAAAGCAAATGGATAAAGCCCAGAATGGCCAGGGCGCGCAATACGCCAAACGCCACCCCAAGGGTGCGGTCGGCATAGCCCATCATCTGCTGCTTGTTGACCTTTTCCGACAGTGAGTTGCCCAGCGCCCGGACGCCAAAATAGGCAGAGATAAACACCACGATGATCACCACCAGCGCGAACATCTCACCCAGATTAAAGGTCTTTTGCAGCCACGGTGCCAGCCAGATGGCGATCAGTATAGCCAGAATAAAGGAGGCCGTGCCGACGATTTCGCGTGTCGCGCCGCGCGTAAAACCCGACAGGCAGGAAAACAGCAATATACCCAGAAAAATCAGATCGTAGCCCTGCATGTGCGTCCCCTCACAATGGCTTTAGAGCGGATTTCGTTCAGGTGGAATCGAAATCCGCTCTAATCTTTTGCTTTGTCGCGCATTTGATTCCGAAAACCGTTGCACACTTTTCGGAATGCGCTCTAAACCAGTACCGATGTTACGGATGGTCGTTAACCATTCTGGCCTTTTTTATAAAAAAGCGATAGCCCTGATTTAAACCTCATGCCGAAACGAAGTTCGGCGAAGCCAAAAGTGGACACCACTTTTCGGAAATACATGAGGTGTTACAAAAAATTAGAGCCATGCGGCGGCTCAACTGAGCCGACGAAGGCTCTAACTTCGGAGGTCAAAGGCGCTCATGGCATTGACCAGATGCGAGTAGGTCTTGACCTCGAACGGCGCATTGTCCTGAGCCGCGACGGGGGCGATGGCGTTGGAAAAGCCCAGTTTCAGCGCCTCTTTCATGCGCGCTTCCATGCGCGACACGCCGCGCACCTCGCCCGACAGGCTGATTTCCCCGAAGATGACCGACGCTTTCGGCAAGGGTTGATCGAGCAGGGCCGAGACCAGCGCCATGGCGGCGGCCAAATCAGCGGCGGGTTCGTTGATCTTCAGCCCGCCGGCCACATTGAGATAGACGTCCTTACCGCCGAAGCCCAAGCCGCAGCGCGATTCCAAAACGGCCAGAATCATGGCCAGCCGCCCGGAATCCCAGCCCACCACGGCGCGCCGCGGCGTGCCCAGGGCTGAGGGGGCCACCAGCGCCTGAATTTCGACCAGTACCGGACGCGAGCCTTCGATACCCGCGAACACCGCCGAACCCGATGAGCGCTCATCATTGTCGCCGAGGAACAGGGCGGAGGGGTTGGGTACTTCGCGCAAACCGCCATCGCCCATTTCAAACACGCCGATCTCATCGGTCGCCCCGAAGCGGTTTTTGGAACCGCGCAGGATACGGAACGGATAGCCGCGCTCGCCCTCAAACGACAGCACGGCATCGACCATGTGTTCGACGACGCGCGGCCCGGCGATCTGGCCTTCCTTGGTGACATGGCCGACAAGAATCATGGCGATGCGGTTCTTCTTGGCCAGACGCACCAGTTCACCAGCGCAGGCCCGCACCTGGGACACTGAGCCCTGCGCCGCGTCGATGGCGTCCGACCACAGGGTCTGGATGGAATCGATGATGACGAGGTCGTAGGTATCGCGTTTCAGCGCATCGAGAATGGTGCGCAGCGAGGTTTCAGCGGCCAGATCGACCGGGGCCTTGCTGACCCCCATGCGCGAGGCGCGCCCACGCACCTGCTCAACGGCCTCTTCGCCCGAAATATAAGCGACCTTCAGGCCACGCAGCGCCGCATGGGCGGTGACCTGCAACAACAGGGTCGATTTGCCAACGCCCGGATCGCCGGCCAGCAGGATGGCCGAGCCCGGCACAATGCCGCCGCCGCACACCCGGTCGAACTCCTCTATGCCCGTCACCATGCGCTGCGGGGCCTCGTCGGGCGCATCAAGAGTTTCAAAGTTCAGCTTTGAAAGCCTTGATATTTTTGACGGTGAAGTCTCGGGTTTCAGACTGCCCGGCGGCGCGGAAAAACTCTCCTGCACCAGAGTGTTCCAACTCAGGCACCCCGAACACTGACCTGCCCATTTGGTGTGGGTCATCCCGCAGGACTGACAGACAAAGACGGCCTGAGCCTTGGACATGATTCGCTCGCGCAACGGGGTTTATGCTGCGCAACCGATAGCCCGAGCGGCTGCAGAAATCCAGAACAAATTGCGAACTTTTATCTGGGGGCGGTTCTCCACAGAGGCACGCGGGTAGCCTCAGCGTGTGGCTCTGGTAAAGTGAAGTTCAAACCACAGATTACACAGATTTCACAGATTTTGGTGTGTCAAGCGGGCGCCCAGAGCGGTGAAGGCTAAAAGGCGCGAAGCGCCAATCTGTGAAATCTGTGTAATCTGTGGTTCCCAAATACCTTTGTGGCCATCTGTGGAGGAAATCGCCACTCTGCTATTCGTAGCCGCTATACCGGTCCTGACGCGCCAGATTGCCAAACCGCGTGACGTTTTCGTCGAACGACAGGCGTACCGTGCCGATGGGGCCGTGACGCTGTTTGCCGATGATGACTTCGGCGGTGCCGCGCAGCTTGTCCATATCTTCCTGCCATTGCAGGTGCTCGGGCGTGCCCTCCTTCGGTTCGGCGCGGCCCAGATAGTAGCTTTCGCGATAGACGAACATGACGATATCGGCGTCCTGTTCGATCGAGCCGGATTCGCGCAGGTCCGACAGTTGCGGGCGCTTGTCGTCGCGGCTTTCGACCTGACGCGAGAGCTGCGACAGGGCAATGACCGGCACCTGAAGCTCCTTGGCCAGCGATTTCAGACCCATGGTGATGGTCGAGATTTCCTGCACGCGGTTCATATTGCTGTCGCCCGTCGTGACCAGTTGCAGGTAGTCCACCACGATGAGGTCAAGGCCGGCGGTGCGCTTCAGGCGGCGCGCGCGCGCCGTCAGTTTGGCGAGGCTGAGGCCGCCGGTATCGTCGATATACAGCGGGTAGGAGGCGATCTCCATCGCCGCGTCCTTGAGCCGCCCGAATTCCACGGCGTCGATTTCGCCCTTACGCAGGCGGTCGGAGGAGACGCCGGAGGCATCGGCCAGCAGACGGGTCGCCAACTGGTCGGCGGACATTTCGAGCGAGTAGAAGGCCACCACGCCGCCATCGACCGTCTTGCGCGTGCCGTCGGGTTGAATCTCGAAGCGGTATTTCTTAGCCACGTTCATGGCGATATTGGTGGCCAGTGCCGTCTTCCCCATCGACGGACGCCCGGCGAGGATCAGCAGGTCCGACTTATGCAAACCACCGATCTGCCGGTCGAGGTCGTCGAGGCGGGTGGCCAGACCCGACAGGCCACCGTCGCGGTGGAAGGCCTCTTCGGCATTGGAAATGGCCCCGGTGACGGCTTCGGAGAAGGTCTTGAAGCCGGTCGAAGAGGTGCCCTTTTCAGCCATTTCATAAAGCTGGGCTTCGGCGCGCTCGATCTGCTCGCGGCCATTGCCTTCCTGCGTGGCCGAACGGGCGATTTCGCCGCCCAGACGGATCAGGTCGCGGCGCAGCGCCAGATCGTAGATGACGCGCGCATAGTCCGAGGCATTGGCCGAGGGCGGGGCGCGATCGACCAGATCGGCCAGGTAGCGGATGCCGCCTAGATCGTTGAAGGCCTGATCCGTCTTGAACTTGTCGAGCAGGACGATGGGTTCGGCCAGATGCCCGATACGGATCTGTTCTTCGATGGTGGCAAACAGCTTCTGGTGAAACGGCTCATAGAAATGCCGGGCACTCAGACCATCATACAGGCGCTCATAGGCCCCGTTGTCGAACATGAGCGTGCCGAGCAGGGCCTGTTCGGCTTCGAGATTGTGCGGCAGGGCTTGGGGCGTGTCAGCCGAAACCGGCAGGGGGGCGTCGAGCAGGGTGGTGTTCATAGCGGTGTTTAAGCAGGTCAGGGACGGGCTGTCGCTGCCCCTATGCGGCGCAAAGGCGGCTGTCCACTTAACTCCGATTCACAGCCTGTGAATAATGGGGATAGATGCATTCTTCAGAGTGTTGATGTATGGTGATCTTCTGATTAGGGGGTGTTATGAAAAAACATAATTTTCTAAGGATCGCAGTAATCACTGCTACGTCTGTGATTGCCTCTGGCTGTTCAGCATTATCCGATTGTCATGCAACGCGCGACGAATGGTACACAGACTTTGGCAATACAGACATTGGTGGTTACGAATCGAATACTGCCGAAGTGGTGTTTGCAGAAGTAAGCCCCGATCATATGTCAGAGGTGACCTCTCGTTTGGGGGCTAAAACTGTTATTTCACTGACACCCGAAGAAGCCCGCCAACTTACCACGCAAAACCCGCCCGATACGCACGGTCTTCGACCTTATCTCGTCCGGGCTTTGAGTTATAGACAAGAGACCGGCGCATACAGTGTATCGCTGGGGGAGAAGGCTTTGTACGTGACTTACGGTATGCTTGGACGGCGCAATTGCTACCCGGTGTATCGTGAGGGTCTGATTGTTTGGCTGGCCAATCCGCCCAAGGCTGTTATCATCACGACAGGGATAGCTGAATAATTAACGGTTGTTCACCGGGCGGCAGGTGACGCCCTTCAGCTCGGTTTCGACCTCCGTATCGTGCCGCACGGCCAGACACTTACCGTCCTTAAGCACCACATCGAAGATCGTCGGCACGGCGGTGGAATGGGTTTCCAGCGGCCCCAGAGGCGGTGGCAGGACACCGAGCAGGGTCGTCTGAGCCGCAGCAGAGGGGCCGAACTCGATATTAGCCCGACCGATGACCGGGGCCAGAGCGGCCTTGAGACGGCTGACGGTTTGCGGATCGCTCATATCGACGCTGGCCGGTACGGCCTTTCCGGCCGCCATTGTCTGACAGCCGACCAGCCCCAGCGCACACAACAGACCGGCAGGGAGGAGCCCGCGCATCAGCGACCTCCCGGCAGGGTCATGTCGCGGTTGACGTCCATGATCCATTTGGGCGGGACTATGGCCGGGCCTGAGCCGCCGCTGACCGGGCCCGCCGACTGGACCGCCGAACTGGCGGCCGCGAAGGCGGTGGCCGAGGCCGGGCACGAACTGGTGCGGCGATAACTGAGCGCCGTGCTGACCAGCCCCTCGGTCGCCAGACCCAGCTCCTTGCTCAGGTCATCGCTGGCGACGCAGCCGGGCAGTTTGACGCCCGTGGTCGAGGTGGTGTTGTTCGGCACGAAGCCGTCGGCATAGTCACCAAAGCCGAGATCGTTCACGCCCTGAAACTGAATGGTGTAGTAGGTCTCACCGCAATTGTCCTGCGGGTAGAAGCCATAGGGTTTGCCGCAGGTCTTGCCGCCGATCAGGACGACTTCGACGCCGACGCCGCGCAGACCGTTAATCACCGCTTCCGAGGCACTGCACGTGTCTTCGGTGGCCAGCACATAGACGCGCGACAGGTTAAGCGTCGGCAGAGACGTCCCCGCCGTGACGGTGAATCCGAGCCCCTGATTATAGAAGGGGACGGGATTGTTGGCCTGACCTGTTACCGGGTTGGTGTTACCGGCGGCTGCGTTGAATTTCAGCGTTTCAAAGGTGCGGTTGGCGGTGCGCGTATTGCCGGCGATCATGTAGCTGAGCTGCGACGCCACCGCCAGCAGCCCCCCACCATTATAGCGCAGATCGAGGATCAGGTCGCTGACCCCGGCGGTCTGCATGTCGCGCATGGCCGAAACGATCTCGGTTTCGCTGGAATAGGGGCTGAAGGTGTTGAACAGAATATAGCCGATTTTCGAGGAACCATCCGTCAGGATGCTCGTCTTGTTGACCGGTTTGGGGCTGACATTGGCCGAGGTCAGGGTCACGGTCTTTGTAGACCCATCGACCAGACGCAGCCCGAAGGTCGTGGAGGTCCCGGTCGCCGTTGGGAAAAGCCCGGCATTCAGTGCATTAACACCCGCCTGCGTATTGTCATTGACGAGGTCGATGCCGTTGACCGTCAGGATGCGCGCCCCACGCGGCACCACACCGGCGGCGGGCGAGCCCGGCTCGGTATAGACGACGCGGAAATCGCGCGGTGTGGTGGTCGAATAGGCCGTCAGTTCCATCCCGTAGCTGGCGGTGGCCGCCGCATTGCGCCGCGCCAGATACTCCGTTGTCGGCTCGCTGAAATGGAAATTGTCCTTGTCCTTGCCTGAGGCGGTTTTGCTAAAGGTCTTCAGGCCTGCAAAATACTGCGTCCGCGTGCCGCCGCTGGCCGGATCGGTGTCGGTAACCTCCGTGTTCCACAGGTAGGTTTCGCGCGTCCAGGAGCGCAGCCAGTTCTTTTCGTCGAGCGCCGTGCCGGCCTTGTCCGGGAAGCGGTTGCCTTCGATATCGACGCCGCTGCGCACGGTTTCGCACTTGTCCTTGAAGGTGCTGGCGGCCTGAAACACGCCGCTGACCCAGCCTGCGACGCCGCCGCCGCCGCTGCTTCCGCCACCGCTCGATCCCGTTGCGGTCGAACCGCCGCCACCTCCGCCGCCTCCGCCACCACAGGCGGTCAGGGCCGCCGCGGCGGCGGTCAGAACGAACATGCGGGCGAAGGTCATCAGGCGCTTTGTCATGGCGCGATGATGCCACGAAGTTGGCAGACCGCAAGTCCCTCTTTCTTGGCAGGCGGGCTGCAAAAAACCCCGCGGATCGCTCTGCGGGGTCTGGAGAGGTTGCGGTTTTCGCTTACCAGTTGTGCGTTACGCGCGCATACAGATAGCGGCCATTGAAGCCGAACGGCGAGAAGCGCGAGAAGGCCAGCGCACCCTGCGACCCTTGCAGCGAAGCGATGGTCTTGTCCGGATAGACGTCGAAGACATTGTCCGCGCCGAAGGTGACCGAGGTCTTGTCCGTCAGCTTGTAGCTGGCCGACAGGTCGAGCAGGGTCTTTTCGCCGGTGTGGATGTCGCTGGGGAAGGTCGCCGCCGCGTCGATCACGTCGCCATAATAGGTGGCGCGACCGTTGACGCTCCACTTGCCGCCCTTCCAGTCCACCGTAGCGCTGCCCTTGTTCTCAGGCGTCGAGTTGGTGAGGATGTACTGACGGATGCGGGCGAACAGCACCGGCGGATTTTGCAGGCTCGACACCGTATTGGCGCCCGGCAGGCGGGTGATTTCGGTATTGCCGGTGTTCCAGGCGAGGTTGAAGTTGAAGCGGCCGTAATGGTCGGTCGGCAGGCGATAATTGGCCACCAGATCAATACCGGTCGTTTCGCTGTCCACGCCATTGGTGAAGAAGCGGGCGGCCGTCACGCCATAGGGCTTCAGCAGGGCGGTGATTTCCGACGTGCCCGACAGATTTTCCGTCAGGAC
>NZ_JAIWNX010000004.1 GCF_020217185.1 Asticcacaulis sp. | reverse complement strand
GATGCGGTTATCAATATTGATGCGGTAGGCATCAAGCGTCAGCTCAAACGGGCCCTTGCGATAGACGAAGCCGGCTGCATAGTTGGTGGACTCTTCGGCCTCCAGCGCCGGGGCGCCGAGCGCTCTGGCTACCGCAGACGACGCCGGGAAGGTGCCGGTTTCAACCACCACGCCGCCCGACACGACCGAAGCCGTCGAGGTGAAGTATTGCTGTTGCAGGGACGGCGCACGGAAACCCGTGGACACCGAACCGCGCAGGGCCAGATTATCGGTCAGTTCATAACGCAGCGACAGCTTGCCCGACAGGTTGTCGCCAAAGTCCGAGTATTTTTCGGCGCGGGCGGCAAAGTCGAAGCTCAGTTGCGGCACGACCGTGGCGCTCAGTTCGGCATAGAGGCCGAAATTGTCGCGGTTGACATCGACCACATTTGACGGCTGGAAGCCGATAAAGCCCTGCGCCCCGGCGGTGGCCGAAGTGATGGGGCCCAGCGCCCAGGACTGTTGTTCGCCGGCCTTGATCTGATAGTTTTCGTGGCGGCCTTCGACGCCCAGCGCGAAGGTCAGGGGGCTGTAGAAGCCAATCGGGAACTCACGGCTGATGTCGGCATTGAGAACCAGTTGGTCATAGATGACTTCGCCGTCATAGAAGCTGGTCTTGGAAGCGGTGCCGTAAGAGGCATTCACCGAATTGAGCGTGTTATATTCCAGTTCATTGCGGCCCCAGTTGACCGAATAGTCGGACGTCCAGTCGCCCCACTGACCGCGCGTGCCAAAGGTCGCGGAATAGTTCTTCGACTTGACATTGATCAGCGGCAGGTAGCCGTTGGGATAGATGGCCGCGACATTGCCGCTGTTGCCCGGTTGACGGAAGAAGGCCGCGCTTTCGGACTCAAGGCTCTGTACGCCGCCGAAGCTATACAGCTTCCAGCCGTTCTCCAGCGGCTTGGCGGCATTGGCGAACAGGGCGATGCTTTCCTGCTCCGGATCGCCGTAACGACCGGTGACGCGGTTGGGCGTGACGCGCGGATCGGTGTCGGCTCGGTTGGTCGCTTCGCGGTTACGGTACTCACCCGAAACGGTCAGGAAGCCGTCTTCGCCGAGCGGCAGGCCGACCCAGCCGGCGACATTATAGGTGCGGCCGTCGTTTTCCTTGCGCGATGAACGGGCGGCTTCGACCTCGGTATTGTACTGGCCATAGCTGGCCGACACGCTGCCGCCCGAACGGGCTTCGCGCAGACGCAGGTTGACGACACCGGCAATGGCGTCCGAGCCGTATTGCGCCGAAGCCCCGTCGCGCAGGATTTCGACCGTGCTGAGCGCCGAGGTCGGGATGGCGTTGAGGTCGGCCGGAGCCGAGCCGCGACCGGCGGAGCCATTGGTGTTGACCTGCGCCGAGGTGTGGCGGCGCTTGCCGTTCAGCAGGACCAGAGTCTGGTCCGGGCTGAGGCCGCGAAGAGAGGCCGGGCGCACGCTGTCGGTGCCATCCACGGCCGACGGGCGCGGGAAGGTGAGGGACGGGGCGACGCGCGACAGGGCCTGCGCCAGTTCGGTCGAGCCCTGCGCATCCAGCGCGTCCTTACGGATCACATCGACGGGGGCAAGGGTATCGAGTCGCGAACGCGGCTGGGTGCGGCTGCCGGTGACGACCACTTCGGTGACGTCGCTGTCAGCGGTGGCTTCCTGCGCGAAGGCGGGCAGGGATACGAAGCTGAGGGCCGTCGTCGCGGTGAGTGCGGCGGCCAGTGTGCGATGGGAGGCACGGATGGACATGGGGAATGCTCCTGAACAGATCATGGCTTGAACTGGGCCATATCTTGGAGCGGCATAGACCCGTTTAAAGAGCTGAGCCGAGGCATATGTTCTAAGGGAGACGATTAGTTTTGCTAATTGATGTCAAGCGTGGCTTTGAATAAAAATATATAAATCAGTAGCTTAATGTGAATATGTGTGAACATTAATAAACGAAGCGAGGGCGCGCGTACATATTTAAAATCAAATGAGTAGGAAATAGTGGCAATTATGCGACGCCATTCCGGCGGCATCGGGTCGGGATGGCGACCTGAACGCGCAGGTGTCTTTAAAAAGGGAGGTGGTGCGGCTAGAGGGACTCGAACCCCCACGCTTTTGGCGCCAGAACCTAAACCTGGTGCGTCTACCAATTCCGCCATAGCCGCGCTGGCTCTCCTTTAGACATATCGGCTCGCTTTGGCTAGGGGGCGTGGTGCAATTGCGATCTGTGTGCGGAAAAAGCTGTGGCTAACGCCCCCTTCCCGTTCTATCCGTTAAGCCAAAGAGACAGGAGGCGGGCATGACGGTCTATGTGGCGCTGCTGCGCGGGGTGAATGTCGGCGGCAACAACAGGTTGCCGATGAAGGACTGGCGCGAAAGCCTTGCGGCACTGGGCCTCGATAATCCGCGCACCTATATCCAGAGCGGCAATGCCGTGTTTGAAAGCGGAAAGACCGCCGAAAGCCTGCCCGATCTGATTACCGCCGACATAGGGGCGCGGTTTGGGTTCAGGCCCGTCTGCCACGTGCTGAGCCTTGAGCAGGTCCGCGCCGCGCGTCAGGCCTGTCCCTACGCGCCGGAGGGAGAGGATGGGCACAAAAAGGTGCATCTGATGTTTATCAAGGGCGGGATAAAGACCTATGACCCTGATGGCCTCGCGGCGCTGGCCACGCAGGGCGAGCAGTTCCACATGGGGGAGGGTGTTTTTTATCTCTACACGCCGCAAGGCTTTGGCAAGTCGGTGGTGGCCGAAAAGCTGCCGCGCTTCCTCAAGGCGGAACTGACGGCACGCAATCTCAGGACCGTCGATACGCTGATCGAACTGGCGCACGGCTGATTATCCGGCAGGCGGCGGGGCGCAGACCAGATAGTTCAGGCTGAAATCGACCGTCGGCAGGTAGAGGTTGGGTGTGCGTTCAAACAGGGCCAGACTGAGGAGCTGGTTCCAGTTCGACCGCCCCGACAGCCCTTTGATGAACAGCTTGCGATCCAGGTGAATGTTGAGGGCGTGGCCTTCGGCCCGGTGGTCGCTGAGGGGGAAACGCCCGATAATGTCATCCGATGGCACCCCGTCGGCGTCCACGCTCAGGCGTTTGTGCAGGATAAAGGTGACGGTCTGACCGATCACCACGCCGCCTTGCGCCATGCGGACGCTGTAGCGGGCGTAGGCGTCTGCAAACAGGGCGTCGAGCGCGGCCGCATCCACGTCACTGTCGTCGAAATCGTCGTGCGGATAGGGATCGGAGGCATGGGCCTTAACGGCTTCGGCCTTGCTTCGGGGCAGGGGGCTGAGGGGCTGGCTGAGCGTCAGATCGCTGAGGTCCAGGCAAAGGCCGCCTTCGATATCAAAGGCCTGCGCGCGCCCGTTAAGCCGTTGGTGCAGGGCCGGAAAATCCGGCTGAGCCACCCAGCGGTTGAGGGGCGCAAAGCGCCCCGGTATGATATAGGTGCCGCCCGCCGGTATGTAGAGGCGCGGTTGCAGCACGTCGATAATGGCCGAAAACTTGTCGAGGGAGCGCGCAATAACGGCGGCCTGTTCGGCGGGACGATCAATATTGACAAAATGCTGCGGATAGCCGCTGGCGGCCCCGGTCATCAGGCAGGCGGCGTCCAGCGCGCCATAGGTGCGTTCAATGTAGTCGCGCACCGTGCGGTAGTTATCGAGCGAGAGGGGATTATCGACCTGATTGAACAGGGTCAGACCGTCACCGTGCACGATAAGCGAGGTATCGAGATCATAGTCAATCTGATCCTCAAGGCCCCCGCTATTGCTGGTCATCTGAGGCACGATACTCAGCGACAGGCCGCCGAAGTCAAACCGCGTCAGGCCCGTCAGTTCGATCACCCGCGCAGCCCCCAGCCTTAGAAGACGGTTTTTTAGCGTCTTAGTGGTGAAATCCTTTATGATGAAAGGCTTATCGAGAACACCTGAGGCTTTGAGCAGGGCCGGGTCGAAGTGATCGGCGTGGATGTGCGAGATATATATGGCGTCTGCCGAGCGCATGAAGGCGTGGAGCGCATCGGGGTCATATTCCGGAAAGCTATGCCAGCCGCCTTCATTGGCGACGCCCGCCCACGGGTCGCACAGGAGGCGCGTGCCGCCCGCTTCGATCATCAGGAACGAATTGTTCAAGTGGGTGATCTTCACAGGGGCTTTCGTCCAATGGCGAACATGGAGGTCGCGCGGCCTTTGAGCCAGTCGGGCGCCAGTCTGTTATTGCCGCGAAACGGCAGCAGATAGCGCGCCTTCCAGAAGCGGTTGTTCCCCTGATAGTACCAGTCCGGCTTACATCTTAGGCCCGGATAGACCTGAACGTCCGCAAAACCGGCCAGCTTCAGCACAAGGGCCAGACTATGCGGGGTGTAGGGTTTGACGTGGGTCGGGTCGTTATAGAAGTTGCGGAAATCCTGCTGAAAATTGGGGGTGGAGATGACCACCGCGCCACCGGGGCGCAGAAGGCGCAAGGCCTCGGAGAGGAACAGGCCGGGGTCGCGCAGATGTTCGATCACCGCCAGAGACACAAACAGGTCAAGGCTTTGCGCCTCCAGCGGAAAGGCGTCGCTTTCGAAATTCAGCGTGTCGATATCGTAACCCTGATAGGCGAAGCCGCGCGCGGCGGCACCGCTTTCCAGATAGCGGTCGCCGCATCCGGCATCGACGACACGCCCGGTGGAGGGCTGCATCACGTCGCCATAGCCGCTCAGGCGGGTGAGGGTTTCCAGCGTGCGCCATTCCCGTTCGCCCTGTGCAGCGCGGTCAGGCCCTGCCGACTGACGCAATTGGGCATTGCGGCGGTCAAAATAGCGGTTTTTCAGGGCATGGGCGGCGTCTGACATGGGCGGAATCCGCCGCCGATTCTGACCGCAGAGCAAGCCTGCGGCCGCCCAAACCCCGCGCGCAGGGGCCTGAATTCAGGACCGCTTTCCTGTGCAGTGAATGGATTCATCGGGCGTACCCCTTGCTAATACGCCGCACATGGGTAGTGTCAGGTGCAATTAGCTTAACCGGAGCCCTCCGTGAAAAACAAGTTTGCCCTCTTTATTATCGCGGCCATGGTGCTGGGTGTGGCCACCGGATGGGCCAGCAACCAGTATCTGGATGCGGCGCAACTCGAACAGGCCATTTCGATCTATGGCCTGCTGACCAAGGTCTTTCTGCTGCTGATCAAGATGATCATTGCGCCCTTGGTGCTGTTCACGCTGGTGGCGGGGATTGGCCATATGGAAGACGCGGCGGCCGTGGGTCGCATCGGCGGCAAGGCGCTGGGCTGGTTCATCGCCGCCTCCATCGTGTCGTTATTGCTCGGTATCGTGATGGTCGAATGGTTGCAGCCGGGCGCGGGTATGAACCTGCAAACCGCAGCGGACGCCATCAACGCGCCCAACACGTCGAACTTCACGCTGGAATCCTTCATCACCCACATGATTCCGTCGTCGATCATCGACGCCATGGCCAAGAACGAGATCCTTCAGATCGTTGTCTTCTCGGTGTTCGTCGGCACTGCCATCGCCATGCTGGATGACAAGTCGCCCGACATCATGCGCCTGGCCGAACAGGGCGCGTCGATCATGCTCAAGGTGACTGAGCTGGTGATGAAGTTCGCTCCGTTCGCCATCTTCGGTTCGCTGGCGGCGACGGTGGCCAAGCAGGGCCTGCCCATCCTTGTCACCTATGCCAAGTTCATCGGCGGTTTCTATTCGGCGCTGGGCGTGCTGTGGATCGTGCTGATTCTGGCCGGTCTGATCTTTGTTGGCGGGCGCATCTTCAAAATTCTGGCGGCGTCGCGTGAGCCGGCGCTTCTGGCCTTTTCGACCGCTTCGTCAGAGGCTGCCTATCCCAAGTTGCTTGATGGCCTGCCCAAGGTCGGCGTGTCGCGCAAGATCGTCTCCTTCGTCCTGCCGCTCGGTTATTCGTTCAACCTCGACGGCTCAATGATCTACTGTACCTTCGCCACCCTGTTTATCGCGCAGGCGCACGGGGTCGATTTCACCACAGGGCAACTGGTGATGATGCTGTTCCTGCTGCTCGTCACCTCAAAAGGAATCGCCGGGGTGCCGCGCGCCTCGCTGGTCGTCATTATGGCGACGCTCAGCTATTTCGGCCTGCCGGATGCGTGGATCGCCATTGTGCTGGGGGTCGATCATCTGCTCGACATGGGCCGCTCAGCAACCAATGTGGTGGGCAATACCGTCGCCTCGGCGGTGGTGGCCAAGTGGGAAGGCCAACTGGGCGACCCGGAGCCGGAAACTCCCAAGGTCTAAGCTATGCGGCGGATCGTTTCGCAATCAGATCTGGATAGGGAATACAGGTGGCAAAGTGCAGGAACGTGGTCATTGGTCTGGATGTCTCCGTTCCTCGCTGCCCTACCCATAACGCTTGTCTGGTGGCTTTTTGACAGGTCGTCCGATATTGAGACGATCTTGAGACATTTTCTTTTCACCTCGGTGGTCATGATCATCGTGCTGGCGGTGAATGTGTTTTCCGTGTCGTGGAAAATGGCATTGGGAAGCGCGCTGGCTCAATGCGCGACCGTAGCTCTGCTGTACGTGTTGTCTCCATATCTTCTCAAGCTGCTGATGGCCGCGCTGGGTCTTTTTGCCTAAGCTGACCGATTGCCGCGAAAGGCAGTTGGGCGACCCGGAGGTTCAGCCGGAAAAGGGGTAGAACCCGCTTTCGTCGCCACTCAAGGCTGCCCTTAGGGCAACCTGCATTTCCTCAGCCTTGCCGTGGAAATGTGTGTAATGCCAAGTGCTTGTGAGCAAGAGTGTCATTAGAAACGCTATTACCCCTACCCACAAACCTGAAACATTCCCTTCGACGACGAATCTCCAGCCACCAAAGAAAAGGAACATACTCAGTGCGGAAAAGACGCAGATGCCGATATTCGCGTTGTTCGGTTTAATGAATATGATAACGCGTGTCGCCTCATCGAGAGCCTCAAAACGTCCACTCAAACGCGGCGGAAAAAAGTTTCGACCGTAGTTTTGCCTTTTCAAACCCAGATTGAAGCGACCCTCATGTATACTTCCTCTGAACAGGCCAACATCCTGATCAAATAGCCTGTACTGTGGACGAGGATCGGTGGCGCGCTTTAGGCGGCGCTCGGCTTCGAGAATCGGCGCATCGACACGCCAGACGATGCGACATGTTGGTAAGAAGAGGCCTAACAGTCTGCTGAGCAATGACATCTGGGTTCGTGGGGCGACAAAAATCTATCTCATTTTAGTCTCAGGCGAATTTCCGTCAAACCCGCTTTTATCGTTGACCTTATCCCCGCTCATGCCATAAGAGCGCATCTTTAAATTTGCCGCCCGCGGTCTGCGCGGGCGGTTGTTTGTCTCTAACGGCGAACCGCGGAACGAACGCGATGTTCGGTAGCTGCCCTTCGCAACAGGTAAAATAGATCGATGCAAGTCGTTGAAAAACTGAATGAAGGTCTGTCGCGCGTCTATGAAGTGACCGTGGCCAAGGACGTCCTGGCCGCCAAGCTCGACGCCAAGATCAAGGACATCGCGCCCAAGATGCAAATCAAGGGCTTCCGTCCGGGCAAGGTGCCCGCGGCGCACGTTCGCAAGCTGTATGGCAAGGAACTGATGAGCGAAGTCCTTCAGGAGCAGCTCAACGAAACCTCGCAGGCGACGCTGGAGCAGCACAAGGTGCGCCCGGCCAGCCAGCCGGAACTGAACCCGATCGGCGACATCGACGCCGTGATCAAGGGCGAGGCCGACCTGGCCTATGAAATCTCGGTCGAGCAAATGCCGGAATTCGAGCCGGTCGATCCTTCGACCCTCGAACTGAAGCGTCCGGTCTATGAGCCGACCGATGAGGAAGTGAACGAGCAACTCGAAAACATCCTCAAGCAAACCAAGTCGTATGAGCCCAAGGGCGGCAAGGCCCCCAAGGCGGCTGACGGCGACAAGCTGAAGATCGACTTCGTGGGCAAGATCGACGGCGAAGTCTTCGAAGGTGGCTCGATGGAAGGCGCTGAACTGGTCATCGGTTCGGGCCAGTTCATACCGGGCTTCGAAGAGCAACTGATCGGCGCCAAGAAGGGCGAAGAGCGCGTGCTGAACGTGACTTTCCCGGCCGATTACGGCGCGGCCAATCTGGCCGGCAAGGCGGCGACCTTTGAAACCACCGTGCACGAAATCTCGGCCCCCAAGGACGCCGTGGCCGACGATGAGTGGGCCAAGGGCCTCGGCCTCGAAGGTCTTGACGCGCTGAAGGACCTGCTCAAGGGCCAGTTGCAACAGCAATACGCTCAGGCCGCCCGTTTCAAGATGAAGCGCGCCCTACTGGACATCCTCGACGAAAAGCACTCGTTCGAACTGCCGAAGAAGATGCTGGACGCCGAATTTGCCGGCATCTGGCAGCAGGTCGAGCAGGACAAGGCCGCTGGTCAACTGTCCGAAGAAGACGCCGCCAAGTCGGAAGACGAGCTGAAGGGCGAATATATGAAGATCGCCGAGCGCCGCGTGCGCCTCGGTCTGGTCCTCGCCGAAATCGGCACCAAGAACAATGTGCAGGTGTCTGAGCAGGAAGTGGCGCAGGCCATCGCTCGCGAAGCCCGCAACTTCCCCGGTCAGGAGCGTCAGGTGTTCGAGTTCTATCGTCAGAACCCCGCCGCCGCCGCTCAGATCCGCGCCCCGATCTATGAAGAAAAGGTCGTCGATCATATCTTCGCCATCGCCAAGGTGAGCGAGGAGCCGATCAGCAAGGAAGACCTGCTGGCCGACGAAGAGGACTGATCCCGTTTCGACGGTATTGCCGGAATAAGAAAAGCGCAGGAGAAGCATCTCCTGCGCTTTTTTGTGGGCACGCCGTTTGTATCTGCTATGCAAGGCTGTCATTTTTTTAGGGGGGAAGGCCATGCGCCGTTTTCTGATTGCTGTCACACTGCTTTTCGCCGCCGCCGGCCTGACCCCTTCGGCCATGGCTCAGGAAGCCGCCACGCCGGAAAAGATCGCGCTGGTGAAGCGTTATTTTGCAGCCATTGAGTTCGATCAGACGATGGATCGCATGACCAAGGCCATGGTCCCGATGATGGTGAAGCAGGCTAAGAACCTGGACCCTAAGGCGGACACCAAAGATATGGAGGCGATGATGTCTATCAGCCTCGAGATCACCAAAGAGCATATGCCCCAGATTCTCGATAGCATGACCAAGGTCTATGCCGAGGCCTTCACCGAGGATGAACTGAAATACATGGTTTCTTTTTACGAGGACCCGCGCGGCCGTGCCATTATGCGAAAGACAGCGGACATGACGCCTAAGATGATGGAGGCCATGTCGAATGTTATGCCGGACATGATGAAAAAAACGCGCGAGAGGATGTGCGCCAAGATCAACTGCCCGAAACCGGTGGAGTTCAAACCGGAGGGAGGCCAGTAAGGCGCTTTGCGTTTCTCCACTTGAAAACGCGCAGGCAAATTGCCAATTTAAACGCGACAGGGACTGCGCATACCTTCGGTTAATCAAATCAGCCTTAGATGCGGTCTCATAACCCATAACGCTTTAGGGACTTCCATGCGCGATCCAGTCGAAAACCTGACCAGCTACCTGATCCCCACGGTCATCGAGCAATCGAGCCGCGGTGAGCGCGCCTACGACATCTATTCGCGGATGCTGAAGGAACGCATCATCTTCCTCACCGGTCCGTTTGAAGACGGCATGGCGACCTCGATCTGCGCTCAGTTGCTGTTCCTTGAATCGGAAAACCCGAAAAAGGAAATTTCCATGTATATCAACAGCCCCGGTGGTCAGGTGACCTCGGCGCTGGCGATCTACGACACCATGCAGTACATCAAGTCGCCGGTCACCACCGTGTGCATGGGCATGGCCGCTTCGGCGGGCTCGCTGATCCTGCAAGCCGGTGAAGCCGGTCAGCGTATCTCGCTGCCCAATTCCAAGATCATGGTGCACCAGCCGTCGGGCGGGGCGCGCGGTATGGCTTCGGACATCGAAATCCAGGCCGAAGACATTCGCAAGACC